>NZ_CFKYFN010000060.1:0-125284 GCF_985060555.1 Odoribacter sp.
GAGGGGGAGGGAGGATAATTTGGACAAATTTTCCCCACTTTCCCCCCGTCCCCGTGATTGGTCCGAAGAATAGCAAGCAAAACCATCCTCCAGTCCCGTACATATAATAATGTCCGTCGGAAGCCAACAAAAAACATAAGAATCTCCTAAGGCTATATCCAAAGGATTCCGAAAAACAGTCTTCTATCCGCTTTTACATGAGGACAGGAGAATCCAATTACTATAATATACCATCCAAATCTCACCTTGCAGGCTCTATTATTCGGATACGGCAGGGAAAGCAGAAATCCGCAAACGGGCAGCTCCCATCGGTATCAAGGTTATATTTTCAATCTGCGGGGATTTCGGTGCATCTGTTTCAGGCAACACAGCACACAATCCATACTTATCGATCTTCCACGAAGGAATCCGGCGGCCCTGTGCTTTCACTTCCAAGGGGACATTACCGGGAGTAAACGGGAAATTCACATTTTCTTTCGTATCCACCGTAAAAGCAATGGTTTCTTCGAACGGATAGTGAGTGGTTTCTTTCAAAACGATCTCTTTACCATTCCCCACTTTAGCTTTAACCTGACAAGCTCCGTAAAGAGCGGCCACCAGACCGTTATCCGGAGTAGCCATCACCAAATGTTCGGTATAATAAGGCCATCCCTGTGCGTGATTATGCTGGCAACACCGGCTACTAAAAGGATTCATCGCCAGGAAAGGCCCTCCGTTATCAATCCCGGGATTATGATTTTGAGCATCACTCAACACCTGATTGGGGGAAGTTATATAACGCAAAGCCCTGAAATCAGGCATCACCGCTGCGGGATAAGAATTGAAGGCCACGTTCTCACACTGTTCTGCCCACATCGGATCGCCAGTGATACGCATCATCAATTCGTCGGAAGCCATTTCTTCGACAAACCCACAGGTTTCAGTACCTTGCCGGGGATCGATACATCCCATCCGGGCATTTTCATCAGCCCCGAACATACCACCCGGCACTTGCCCGAAGCAACGGCGAATCAAAGCATGTACATTATAGCTGGCAGCCAAATGGGCCGAATCACCCGACAGCATATAATAAGTGGCCGGTTCACGGAAACACTGTGCTACATTCACATTATGCCAGTTGGGTAAACGACTGTCTATTGTCCAATCGGCCGTACAACGGTGAATCTTCTCCGCCAGTTCCAATAAAAATGAATCACCGGTAATATTATACAACCAATATACACTCCAAAGGTTATCACCTCCCCGGCTATTTTCCCAATAATCCCTCAGGAATTTACTGTCATCGACCGTCAACTGCCATTTGAAATAATTGGTCATCAAATCGATCACCCGCTGATCGCCGGAATATTCATAATAAGACTGCATACACCACAACATAATCATGTTAGCCCACAATTCCCGGCGGCCATCCCGTTCGTTTACCGGTCCGAAATACCCGTCCGGCTGTACACTTTTGAAAACCCCTTCCAGCCAAACTTTCGTCTCGGCAATCATTTTAGGATCGTTCAGGATATAGGCCAGATTACCGTACCCCTTCAACCAATAGGGCACCTCTTCCCAACCGTGTTGTCCGCCAGCAGTCAGCCAAGCATTATCGTTTTTTTCCAGCCAGGCACTGATTTCTCCCAAATGTCCGGTCAGCCCGTCTCTCTGCAATTCCAGGTATTTTCTCAGCCATCCTTCGGGTTGAATACTCCCTACAGGTAATTTAATAAACTGTAAAGGCTTCAAAGGGGCCCGGCTAGCGGTATAATTCACATTGGCCACCTTAGTCGAAGGACGTTCTACTACAGCAATATGCTCTTCGTCAGCCGAACAAAAACCGGTGAATAAAATACCTGTTGCCAATAAAGCACCTGCACAAACCGACAACGATTTTGTGAATAAAGTCATCATTTTAGATTAAAAATTTCTATAGCGTAAAAATAGTTCCAAAATGAGACAAAAGGTAAAAGAATCTAACCATTAAATGTCAATATCAGGTAAAAATCAGGTCCGGAATCAGGCTTCAAACGTTTGGTTTGATCTGAAAATACCATTTTATGACATAATTTTATTAGTATCCTATCCGGATTATTTCTTATTTTGTAACAAAATTACACACTAAATACTTTATATATGAAAAAAAGATTACTCATCGTATGCTGTGCATTGTGCTCTCTGATGGCTTGTAACAGCAAGACCGATACGGGCACGACCTTATCCGGATTAAAGAAAGCAGATTTCGACACGACGGTTTCCGGAAAAAAAGTCGCTTTATACGAACTGAAAAACAAAAATGGTGTAGAGGTAGCGATCACGAACTACGGAGGTCGTATCGTTTCTATTTGGGTACCCGACCGGAACGGCAAGTTCGGTGACATCATGCTGGCCCACAGTTCTATCGCCGATTATATCGCCGACCAAGGTGGTAATTTCGGAGCTCTGATCAGACGCTATGGTAACCGGATCAATCAGGGACGTTTTATCCTGGACGGCCAGGAATACCAATTGCCTCAAAATAATTACGGTCACTGCTTACACGGAGGCGACACCGGATTTCATCACCGGATTTGGGATGCAACCCAACCCAATGCCCAGACATTAGTCCTGAGCTGTGTTTCTCCCGACGGAGAAGCCGGTTTTCCGGGAACGCTGAAAACAACGGTTACTTACAGCTTGTCCGACGACAATGCTCTTCAGATCAACTATGAAGCAGAAACCGACAAACCGACGATCGTCAATCTGACCAATCATGCTTATTTCAACCTATCAGGAGATGGCAAAACCACCATTCTGGATCATCAGTTGACGCTGAATGCCGATTATTATACTCCGGTGGACAGTACGTTTATGACTACCGGCGAAATCGCACCGGTCGAAGGTACTCCGATGGATTTCCGGACAGCAACCGCAATCGGTGCCAGAATCGATAATTACGATTTCGAACAATTGAAAAACGGTCACGGCTACGACCACAACTACGTTTTGAACACCCAAGGCGACATCAGCCAAGTTGCAGCTAAAGTGTACGACCCCAAAAGCGGACGTACTCTGGAAGTATATACCAACGAACCGGGTATTCAATTTTATGCCGGCAATTTCCTCGACGGGACTGTAAAAGGTAAACACGGTATTTACTATCCCTTACGTTCTGCTCTTTGCCTGGAAACACAACACTATCCCGATTCCCCCAACAAAGCCGACTGGCCTTCGGTTGTCGTACGTCCGGGAGAAAAATATCATAGCACCTGTATTTATAAATTCGGTGCAGAATAACCGATAGCTCCTGTTAGTATGACAAGGAGATACCCAAGCAATTTATAAAGTTAAAACGGTGACAACAGTAAAAACGGTAACAAAGGTTGCAAACTGGACTGTCACCGTTTTCTTTTTGATTATTATGACTTCAATATTTATGAAAATAAGCTTCATCTTCATACTTTTCCTCTTCTGTTCTCTCCATAGTTATGGAACAACACCTAAAATTAAAGTTTACTGTAATCCGGTTCTGGCTAAGTCGACTCCGGATCCTACTGTGATTCAAGCTCCCGACGGAATGTTTTATTTATACGCCACCGAGGATATTCACAATATACCGATTTATAAATCTCCCGATCTGGTTAACTGGACTTTTGTCGGAACTGCTTTCACCGATGCGACACGTCCGACTTTCGAACCCAAAGCCGGTTTGTGGGCGCCGGATATCAATCACATCGATGGGAAATACGTGCTATACTATGCGATGTCCCGCTGGGGAGGAGAACATACTTGCGGTATCGGATGCGCCGTTGCCGACTCGCCGGCAGGACCATTTACGGACCAGGGAAAACTCTTCAGGAGTAATGAAATCGGAGTTCAAAACTCTATCGATCCCTTTTATATCGAAGAAAACGGAGAAAAATACCTGTTTTGGGGAAGTTTCCGGGGTATTTATTATATCGAATTAAGCGAAGATGGACTTCATATCCGTCCCGGTGCAAAACCGACGCAGATAGCAGGAACGGCCTACGAAGCCGTATATGTCCATAAAAAAGGCAAGTATTACTATCTGTTCGCTTCCATCGGTTCATGTTGTCAGGGAGAAAAAAGTACCTACACCACGGTCGTCGGCAGGTCGGAAAGCCTGTTCGGCCCTTACATGGACAAAAACGGCAATTCCATGCTCGACAACCACCACGAGGTGGTCATTCATCCCAATGCTAGTTTTGCCGGTACGGGGCACAATGCCGAAATCATGACCGATAAAAAAGGAGACGACTGGATTTTATATCATGCTTATATCCGGGATAAGGCCAAACAAGGGCGGGTAGTGATGCTCGACCGGATACACTGGAAAAAGGGTTGGCCTTACGTGGAAGGAAATATGCCGTCGAATGAAGCCCAGGCTCCCAAATTCTAAATGTATCCTTGTAAAGCTTTTGTACTAATCTAATCACTCTACAGCCATGAAAATTTTATTTTTCATTCTATTCCTGCTTTACACCATGAGTTTGTGGGGACAACACCAAGCTCCCCTATTCCGGGATCCGATTACCGATGGAGCTGCCGACCCGGTACTTATCTGGAACCGGACTGAAAAAAACTGGTGGATGCTTTACACGCAACGCCGGGCAAATTCCGAAACCGCAGACGTCGCCTATTGTTATGGGAATCAGATCGGTATAGCCTCTTCCGACGACCATGGTCAAAGTTGGGTTTACCGGGGCACTCTCGACCTGGATATCGAACCGGGACACAACACATTCTGGGCACCGGATGTCGTGTATCACAACGGTAAATACCATATGTTCGTATCTTATATTCAAGGCGTACGCAATCATTGGAGCGGGAATGCCTGTATCGCCCACTACACTAGTAAAAATTTATGGGACTGGAAATATGCAGGAAAACCACAGATCAACTCCAATATCATCGATCCTACCTTATACCGGACTCCCGACGGTACTTGGAAAATGTGGTACAAAGACCAGAACCGCGGCTCTGTGACAATGATGGCCGAAAGTAAAAATCTAAAAAAATGGATTACCCACGATCAGCCGGCAATTGGAGGGAATGCCCATGAAGGCCCCAAAGTATTCCGTTTCGGCAATTATTACTGGATGATCACCGATGAATGGCAAGGTTTGCGGGTATACCGTTCCACCGACTTAAATACCTGGGAAAAACAAGGATTGCTCCTGGATAAACCAGGCAAGCGTTTCCAGGATACTCCTCAGGGAGCACATGCCGACGTCGTTGTGGCCGGAGATAAAGCTTATATATTCTACTTCACACACCCGGGACGTAAATCACATACCGAAACCCGAAATGATGAATCAGGCAACCTACCGTATCAATACCGGAGAAGTTGTATTCAAGTAGCTCCCTTGACCATCCAGGACGGCCTTCTAATCTGTGACCGCAATAGCGATTTCGACTTCTATCTACCTAACGAAGAAGACTGATGAAAAATCGATCACGGGGACGGGGCAATTGTGCGAAATTTTCGCACAATTGCCCCGTCCCCGTGATCGATTATACATTAAATCTAAAATTCATCATATCTCCATCCTGCACCACATAATCTTTCCCTTCTACCGACATTTTGCCGGCTTCTTTGCATTTCGTTTCGGAACCGTATGCAATGAAATCATCGTATTTGATCACTTCGGCCCGGATAAACCCTTTTTCGAAATCGGTATGGATAATACCGGCCGTCTGAGGTGCTTTCATACCTTTACGGAAAGTCCATGCCCTCACTTCTTTCGGGCCAGCAGTAAAATAGGTCTGAAGATTCAATAAATGATAAGCCGTACGAATCAGCTTGTTGACTCCGGCTTCCTTTAGTCCCAAATCTTCCAGAAACAATTGTTTCTCTTCGTAGGTCTCCAGTTCTGCAATATCAGCCTCAATGCCTGCCCCGATAATCAATACTTCGGCTTTTTCATTTTTCACCGCTTCACGAACAGCATCTACATATTTATTTCCCTTCACAACCGAGGCTTCGTCGACATTGCAAACATACAATACGGGTTTATTGGTCAATAATTGCAGGTCTTTGGCCGCTTCCTGTTGTAAATCGTCCAATACGACGGTACGGGCAGACAATCCTTTCTCCAAGGCAGCTTTATACAGATGAAGTACTTCAACCAAGCGTTTAGCGACCGGATCCCCACCTGTCATAGCTCTTTTCTCCTCTTTCTGTAAGCGATTATCTACTGTTTCCAAATCTTTCAACTGCAATTCAGTATCGATAATTTCCTTATCCCTCACCGGATCTACACTACCGTCCACATGTACGATATTATCGTCATCGAAACAACGTAACACATGAATAATAGCATCCGTCTCACGGATGTTAGAGAGAAACTTATTACCCAATCCTTCGCCCTTACTGGCTCCTTTCACCAGGCCGGCAATATCGACAATTTCAACCACAGCAGGAACCACATTCTGCGGATTCACCAACTCGACCAGTTTATTCAACCGTTCATCGGGAACAGTGATCACCCCGACATTGGGCTCTATCGTACAAAAAGGGAAATTGGCGGATTGCGCCTTCGCATTACTCAAACAATTAAACAAGGTAGACTTTCCAACATTCGGCAGTCCGACAATACCACATTGTAAACCCATAATATATTTTATTTTTATAATTACCTATGATTCCTTCCCTTCCGGGCGTGCAAAGATAATCAATTTTGAAAGATAATTCAATATTAAAATGTGAGGCTTTATTTGTATCTTCGTCCGGATAAACAGTATGCCGCAAGCTTCATGTCAGATATCGATATCCATATAAAAGAATTGGAGTTCCTGAAAAATATTATCCTAAAACACGGGACAAGAACAGAAATCAAGAAAAATAGTTTTTTTATCCAAAGGGGACATTTTTGCCATGAGATAGCCTATATCGTCCGGGGAAGTTTCAAATTTCTCCGCCATGACGCTAAAGGTGCAGAACACATTATGGCTTTTGCTTTCGAGAAAGAAATTATATCCTCCTACCTGCCTTCCCGAAAGGGTTGTGACGCTTTATTGGATGTAAAAGCTTTAGAAGATTCTGTCGTTATCCAGGCCCCTCTGGAAACCTTACGTTCTTTTCTTCAAATATCGGTCGACGGTGAAATTTATGTACGTGCATTCGTCGAATCGTTGGCCTTCGACTTTCTCAAAAAAATAATTTCCCTGCATTGTGATACCCCCGAGGAACGTTATCTCCAATTACAAAAAAGAGTTCCCGATATTTTGAACAGGGTTAATCTCAAAGAAATTGCTTCTTACCTCAGAATCACTCCCGAGACATTAAGCCGGATCAGAACCCGTATTCTCAACGAATCCAGAAAAAATCTTGATTAAAATCAAGATTTTTTCTCTTTCTCCAAGACAAGTTCGTCATTTCACCTATAGAATTTTATTTTTGCTATCTCCTTAAAAACAAACAACTATAAAATAAAATGTGATATGAAAAATTTTACTTTAATCGCTTGTCTGACTTTAGGCCTGATATCCTGTTCCAATACAGGTTACGAGAAAAAAATACCAGGTTCCTGGTGTGAACCCATCCCCGGCAGAGCCCAGGATGTACAAGGAATAAAATTTCAGAAAGACGGGAAAGCCAGTTCGATCAATATGGCCACTCTTCAATACAAAAGCTGGAAGATAAACGGAAAAACACTCATTCTGGAAGGAGAAAGTACCGGCAACCGTCAAACCTTACATTTTTCAGACACCCTGAATATCATACAGCTCGACAAAGACCAGTTGATTTTAAAGAAAGGAGTCGGTTACCAAATTCATTACAAAAGGTACAACTAAGAATGAAGCGCACCTGTTCACTTAACGAACAGTGATGTGAAAGCACCCTTGTTTGAATTCGTAACGGACATAACATTTCTTTTGCTTGCGCAAATCTTGCAAAACCTCTGCCAACACAGACTTTAATTTATCGGTTTCTTCTTTTTCGGCTCCTTTGTAACGGGCATATGCAACATCGAAAGTAGTTCCATAAACATGAGCTGAGTTGGCACTGGCATTCACATTTTTCTTCCGCAACTTTTTCACATTCCCGGTTGTTCTCAACACACTGGTCACGATGATCTTACGGGAAGAGAGGCCTTTACTGGAAAGGGAATCCTGAAAATTCCGGCCAATCGTCTTCAATAATTTCTCTGCCCGGGGAACCAAATAAGGGATAGAATGGGTCAATTCATCTACCTGATAATAACGACAGGAGCCGATTTTATCCAACTTTCCCATTTGCTCTTCCAACAATTCGTCAGAAGTAACCGGTTGTATCCCCCATTGTCGGGCAGCCTTCAGATGCTTATCGTTCAAATCGTTAAATGTACGTTGATAATTCCGGAAATATCGGAATTCTCCTTGTTTTTTCTTTCCACCACAACCACACGTTAAAAATATCAGCAAACCGATGAAAATATACTTCAATATCTGCATATCTGTTGTCCTTTTCAGTGGCAAAGATAACTAATCTGAGAAGTTTTAGCTAATTTTTGAATAGCTGCCAGATCGAATTTTCCTTTTACTTGCAGAAATACAACTTCCTGTTCTTCATCGACAACCGATACAAAAACCTGATGGACTTTATTTTTAACCGTTTGCATATAGAGTTTCACCTCCGATCCATCTTCTTGTACACTGATCAATTCCTCGAGTTTGCTAGCCCGGACAAATGCCCGGATATCTTTACATAGCATTTTACTTTCTTCTCCGCTACAACTCAATATGCGGAAAGAAGAACATTGCCGAATCAATGCATTTATATCGTTCGCTTCTTTCCCGATAAACCAGGAAGCCAAAAGACAACCCAAGCCATCCATTCCGAACGATCCGACATTTTCCGAATCCTGATATTTTTTGCACAATTGTTCGAACTCTTTGTTATTCTGAGCCCAAGAGGGGATTACCCAACCTCCGATTAAAATCAATACGAACAAACTTTTTTTCATCATCCCAAAGTTTAAAATTCGACACACTCTATTTCTTTACTTTTCCGAGGTACTCCATACCTTCCACATTTACTGCTTTAGCCAAACGGGAGATTTTTTTCAAATCGATCACCCCACAAAAGCTCATCAACATAAACTCTTCCTTTCCTCCTACCAATATCACCAATTCGACAATCTCCTTATTCTTTTCCCGGACATACATCCACACCTGTTCTCCTTCTTCCAGAATGCTCATCAATTCCTCATATTCAGGCTTTCGCTTCTGAAGCATCGTCCGTACTTCCTGAAAATACCGGTCTGTTTCCTGTTCTGTTGTCAGCATTTTCATACCGGTCAAATTTCGGATAATACTTTCCGTTTCAGCATCCGTGATCTCTGAAATCATTTGAAACATCCTGGAGCTGATATTGACCTGTGTAAAGACTTTATTTTCTTTCGTCTTGGCCAAAAAATCGCTCACCAGATCCTGGGCCTGGACACTACAGGTTCCTATCAAAAATAATCCAATGCATATCCACTTTTTCATTACCTATTTATTTTATATATCGGTTTATCCATTTCATTTCGTCCATATTCTCTTCCAACAGTTGTTGTCCTCTGTTCATCTTCGAAGATACAAAATTCAAAGCCTGCCGGACTTCGGCCAGTGCCTGTTCGGGAGTCTGACAAGTATCCTTTTGCGGATTCCCTATATCGATCAATACCTGGCTTACCCCTATCAATAACAACAACACCGCAGCCACCCGAAGCCCTTTTCTCCATCCGGCAGGACGTTTATTGTAGATGGAAGCCAAAATTTTCCGGTCGAAATCATTTCCTAACCCGATTTGTCTTTCCCCTTCCTGAAAGATGAACAGCTCCCTATATTCGGCCAATTCTTCCGGCATTTGCCGGCAATGCTTATAAAAATAACGCAGTTCTTCTTCTTCGGGTAAGGTGGTTTCACACTTCCAGTACTTATCCAACAACCCTATGATCCGATCATAATCCATAATTCTCCATGTTTAAAATCCATGTTTTAATTTTTTTCCTGGCCCGGAATAAATTCACTTTCACCTGTTCTTCCGTCACCTGTAAAGTTTTCGCAATATCCCGATAACTCAGTCCTTCCATATCTCTCAATTGGACGACATCCCGCTGTAAACCGGGTAATCCGTCAATCATCCGATATAACAACTTCATCTTTTCGGTACGGATTATATTTTCCAACGGTTGTTCCTGCACTTCCTGTTCATATGCCCCTTCCAACTCCTTGCTCCGATTGTCTTTCAAGACCAATCGGTTTAAAGCCAGATTCCGGGCCATAGTGTAACAATAAGCTGCCAGATTTTCAACCTTTCCTTTTTCATCCCTCCACACCTTCAGCATTACATCCTGAACAATATCTTCGGCCTCTTCTTTGCTTCGCAGAATACACCAAGCCACCCGAAACAACCGATCCTTTAAAGGAAGTACCAGAGATATAAATTCATTTTTATCCATCATTCAAACTCACTTACAATACTAAGACAGTTGAAAAGATCAAAAGTTACATAAAAGACCGAATTTTCGGAAAATAAAAAAGGTACCCCGTTTCCGGGGTACCTGATCGATCAGTCAAAGAGTCAATTAATTATTTCCTCTTTTCTTATATTCTTCCAAACCTTGTTTCAAAAATTCAACGAAAGCATCTTTATCCAGGTTATGTCCTCTTGGAGCAGCCAGTATATGCGGTCTCAGATCATTATCGTTGCCGCCGCGGCTATCCAACAAAATGTAGTTGGGCTGTGCATTGGAATCGAATTTCTTGATCTGGAAGTCAGCATTTTTCTTGCCTAATGTTTTCTTTTTCTTTCCGTCATAATCGGATACATACCATTCACTTTCAGGTAAAGTAGTCTTGTCGTCTACATACAAAGCCACTACGACATAATCGTTTTTCAACATATCCAATACACGCGGATCGGACCATACCGATTGTTCCATTTCGCGGCAATTTACACAACCGTGTCCTGTGAAGTCGATAAAGAGCGGCTTGTTTTGAGCCTGAGCACATTTTAAAGCCTGATCATAATCGAAATAGCCATCCAAACCATGAGCTAAGTGCAAGAAATCGGAATATTTCGGAGCTTCACAAGCGTCAGACTTCTTAGCTGTTCCGGTAGCAACACCACTGACAGAAATCTGCTTTACATTATCCCGTACAATCCGGTTGATATCGAAGTCGATGGTTTCCTGAGGCGGGAAATAACCGGCCAAAGCTTTTAAAGGAGCACCGAACATACCCGGAATCAGATATACCACAAAAGTGAACGTAGCGATGATAAACGCCAGACGGGGAACACCGATGTATTTCAGTTCGCTGTCATGTGCAAATTTGATTTTACCCATCAGGTACAATCCCTGCAAAGTAAAGATCGTTACCCAAATAGCGATATATATTTCACGGTCGAGTAATCCCCAGTGGTAAGTCTGGTCGGCAACCATCAGGAATTTGAATCCTAAAGCAACTTCTATAAAACCGAGTACCACTTTTACAGAGTTCAACCAACCTCCTGATTTCGGCAGGTTGCTTAGTTTTGAAGGGAAGAAAGCAAAGAAACCGAAAGGTAAGGCTACAGCGATAGAAAATCCCAACATACCGATAATCGGACGCAGTACAGATCCTCTGGCAGCCTCAACCAGTACAGTCCCGACAATCGGAGCTGTACAAGAGAAAGATACCAATACCAAAGTGAAAGCCATGAAGAAAGCTCCGACATATCCGCCTTTATCTGCCTGTGCATCCGATTTATTTACAATCCAGGAAGGTAATACAATCTCGAAAGCACCGAAGAAAGAAGCTGCGAAAATCATAAAGATCACAAAGAAAAATACATTAGGCACCCAATTGGTACTTAACCAGTTGATAAAATCAGGACCTAATAACATAGAAATAATCAATCCCAGAGCGGTATAGATAGCGATAATCGACAAAGAGAAGAAGATCGCTTTTGCTTTCGCCTTTGCTTTGTTCGTATCTCCGTGCATAAAGAAAGATACAGTCATCGGAATCATCGGGAAAACGCAAGGCATCACCACAGCAGCCAAACCGGCTACGAAAGCCCCCCAGAAAAATATCCACAAAGACTCGTCTTTAGTCGAATCACTGGAAGAATCGGTTGCAGCAGCAGCTTTTACTTCAGTTTTAGCAGCAGGCTGATCACCGATCTTGATATCGAACGATTCGTCGAATCTCACACATTGTCCTTCGCGGCATACCTGAAATTCGATTTCACCTTTTACAGCAGCAATAGCCGGATCGGTTACTTTAATTTTTTGAGTAATGACATATTCAAGTTCGAACGACCAAACGTCCACACCGAATACATCGTCATGTTCTTTTTTGGGTTCGTTCTCTGTTGCTTTTCCAACCAATTCGATCCCTTTTCCGGCTTCTTCAAAAGTAACAGTTGTAGCCATAGGACCACCTTCGGGCGTATACATCGAATAAATATGCCATCCCGGTTCTAAAGCGGCCTTAAAAACAAGTTCGTATTCATTATTTCCCAGACTCTTCTGAGAATATGACCATTGAGCCGGATTTTCTACCTGTGCCGAAACAGTAAAAATACCCAGCATGAACGTCAACAAAAAAGCAAACAATCCTTTTTTCATAAACTATTAAGTGTATTATTAATTAATTTTCATTCTTGCCTCTACACCGTCTGATGCAAAATCTCCATACAAAAATATTATTAATTTTTTTTCACACTAGACGCAAATACAAGTTTAACATATAATTAATGGGTATGCAAACGTTTTTCAAGTTTCTTTAAGAAGGCCACGGACAATCTCTGTCCGCTGTATTTTCATAAGTTGACAGCCATAGCATATACACCCGGAATCCCTCTTCTCAGCAATATAAAATCCTCCCCCGATCAATCCTCCTTCCCAACCGGACGATCGATCTTTCCACTTTTCACCTTTACTTTTTTCTAATTCTCCAACTCCCGGTTATAGCGGTTATAGAAATGGTATTCGTAGATATAATAGGAAGGGACATCAACTATTTTCAGTGAAATATGATAACGGAAAGCCCATTTCCGCCGCATGGACAGTAATCCTTTTTTCAGGTAGGCACCGACAAAAGGGTGCACTTTTAAGATAATACGTTTGTTTTTCTTCTCATATACAAAAAATTCCAATTCATCTTCAATCTTATCGATCACCAGAATAGCGGCTTCCGCTTTACCGGTACCGTGACATACCGGACACAGTTCGGTCGTATCCACAGTCATAGCGGGGCGTACCCGTTGGCGGGTAATTTGCATCAACCCGAATTTACTCAATGGCAGGATCGTATGCTTTGCCCGGTCGATTTCCATACATTCCTTCATTTTATCGAACAATTTCTGGCGATTTTCCGCCTTTTGCATATCGATAAAATCAATGACGATAATCCCTCCCATATCCCTCAACTGCAATTGCCGAGCCACTTCTTCGGCTGCTGCCAGATTGACTTCAAGGGCATTCGTTTCCTGATCGTCCCCCAGTTTGGTCCGGTTACCGCTATTCACATCGATCACATGGAAAGCCTCCGTATGTTCGATAATCAGATAGGCTCCGTTTTTAAAGGAAACCGTCTTTCCCAAAGAAGATTTGATTTGCTTATCCACACCAAAATGGTCTAAAATCGGTATCTCAGGAGAAACATATTTGACAATATCCTGCTTTTCCGGAGCAATAGTAGTCAGAAAATGCCGGATTTCTTTACTCAGCGTGATATCGTTGACATATACATTTTCGAAAGAGGGATTCAGGATATCCCGGAGTATGGCACTGGTACGATCGATCTCTCCTAAAATCAATTTCGGAGGTTCTATCTCCCGGATGTGTTTAAAAGCCATTTCGAAACGTTCGACCAATTCTTTGAGCTCACTATCGAAAACAGCTACTTTCTTTCCTTCGGCGACAGTCCGGACGATCACGCCATAATTCTTCGGTTTGATACTTTCGATCAAACGTTTCAGTCTTTTCCGTTCTTCCGGAGATTTTATTTTTTGGGAAACCGACACTTTATCGGCAAAAGGCATCAATACCAGATTCCGTCCTGCAATACTCAGTTCGGAAGTCAAGCGGGGTCCTTTGGTAGAAATCGGTTCTTTGGCCACCTGAACGGCCACCCATTGTCCGACTGTCAGAATATCGGCAATTTTCCCATTTTTGGGAATTTCCGGTTCCAGTTTCAACTTCGATACCGGCATTCCTTTTCTAGCTATACATTGTTTGATATAGCTATCCAGCGAATGAAACTGGGGACTCAAATCCAGATAATGTAAAAAAGCATCCTTTTCATACCCTACATTCACGAAAGCAGCATTCAATCCCGGCATGATTTTCTTCACTTTTCCGAGATAAATATCCCCGACAGCAAATTGCATACTGGTCTTTTCCTTTGTCAATTCGATCAGTTTCTTTTCTCTCAACAGGGCAATGACAATTTCATCTGCTTTGACGTCAATAACTAACTCACTACTCACAACTTTTATCTATTTAAGATACCGTATTACATTATCTTTTAACCAAATAAACCTAAAGACGTGTGCCTTTAGGTTTATATCTTTACTCACAAACGCGAAGAATTTTACTTCTTCTTATGACGATTCTTTCTCAGTCTTTTTTTCCGTTTGTGGGTAGCCATCTTATGTCTTTTTCTTTTCTTACCGCTTGGCATAAATTCCTCCTTTCTTATTTTTTAACATTACCCTTTACGTCGTTAACAAAACTCTTGGATGGTTTGAATGAAGGAATAAAATGTTCCGGAATTTTGATAGTTACGTTTTTAGAAATATTACGGGCTGTTTTTTCAGCTCTCTTCTTCACAACGAAACTACCGAAACCTCTTAAATACACGTTTTTACCCTCAACAACGGAATTTTTAATTGACTCCATAAAAGCCTCCACAGTTGCTTGCACAGCTACTTTCTCAATCCCGGTCGTTCTCGAAATTTCGTTAACAATATCCGCTTTTGTCATTTTCTTTAAATATTTAATATTCAATAATTTATTTCTTCTCGTTCAAATTTCAGTCTGCAAATATAAAGCTTTTCTATTAAGAATAAAAAAAACGGGATGATTTTTGTCATTTTTTTCTGAATCAGATTTTTTTCCTTAATTTCGCTTTTCTGAAAAAAATCATGCAGACGATGTATCCCATGTCCGTTTTTTTTCGTAACTTGTGTAAAATTTCAGTTAAGAAATTTACACGTGTATATGGGTTTCGAACAATGATTCACTCATTATCTGCTTCAATTATTTAAATAATTTAATTAGGACGCATTATGGTAAATAAGGTAATTTTAATTGGAAATGTAGGTGCTGATCCGGAAGTCAGATACCTGGAAGGCGGAGTAGCGGTTGCCAATCTCCGTCTGGCAACTACGGAAAGATATAAAAACAAAAACGGCGAAAACATCGATCAGACCGAGTGGCATAACATCGTATTATGGAGAGGATTGGCTGAAATCGTCGAAAAGTATGTCAAAAAAGGAATGCGTCTTTATATCGAAGGACGGATTCGTACCCGTTCCTGGGACGACCAGAATGGAGTAAAAAGATATACGACCGAAATTTATGCCGATAATATGCAAATGTTATCTTCCAGACAAGACGGTGAGGCCACAGGAAATGCTCCCAGATCTTATACGCCGTCGGTTTCAAGTAGCACTTCAACGACCGCTACTCCTCCGATGAATACACCGGACGATAACGACGATCTGCCATTTTAAGGCTGAAAGGCGATAAGCTATAGGCTATAAGCGAAAAGCGAAAGGTGAAAAGCTATAAAAATAAAGTTTTTCAATTATCTTTGTCCCAGTATAGCCTGGAGTTTTAATCTTAAAGCTCTGGCTTTTCAAACTCATAGCAATCAGCTTTTAGCTTATAGCTTATAGCCTTTAGCTTAATTTGTTTAACTAATTCATTTCATTTTGGAAACAGACGCTTATGACGCGGCACAAAGTATATTCCGCGGAACTTTCGATCTTGCAGACATTGTTTTTCTGATTATTCTTCTATTCCTTCTGTTATGTTCAGCATTAGCTTCTGCCTCAGAAGTAGCCTATTTCTCTCTATCTCCCGGAGAATTAGAAAAATTGAAAGAAAAAGGTTACGATAAAGTAGCCAATCTTCACCAAAAGCCGAATCTATTACTATCGACCATTCTGATTACTAATAATTTCGTAAATGTAGGTATAGTCATTCTATCGACTTATCTGGTTAATTCTTTATTCGATTTTTCGGGTAATCCTGTGTTGGGATTTATCATTCAGGTGATAGGGGTCACTTTCATCATCCTTTTATTCGGTGAGATTATACCCAAATTATACGCTAATCGCTCACAGGTAAAAATGGCCATTTTTATGGCAGGTCCTTTGACTTTCCTCACTTATCTTTTCCGTCCTTTATCGACCTTATTGATCCGGTCAACTTCCCTTATCAGCAAACGAATGGCCAAAAAAGACGGCTTATCCATGGATCAGTTATCCAAAGCCCTGGAATTGACCGAAGATGCAGAAATCAACGACGAAAAAGATATTTTAGAGGGAATCGTACGGTTCAGCAATATCGCTGCCATCGATATCATCCGTCCCCGCATCAACATTATAGCCCTGGATATCGAAGATAGTTTCGAAGTAGTCAAAAATGTGGTAATCGAACACGGGTATTCCCGCTTGCCGGTATATCGTGAAAATCTGGACACCATCGAAGGTATTTTGTACGTCAAAGACTTGCTTGCCCATCTGAAAGAGCCTCAGAATTTCGCATGGCAATCGTTGATCCGTCCGGCCTATTTCGTACCGGAGACCAAAAAAATCAATGATTTGCTGGAAGAATTCCAGGTAAAAAAGGTCCATATGGCCATCATCGTCGACGAATACGGAGGAACTTCCGGGATCGTAACCATGGAAGATATTCTGGAAGAAATTGTCGGAGAAATCAACGATGAATATGATGAAAAAGAAGAAACCTATACGAAATTATCCAACAACACCTATATTTTCGAAGCCTGTACTCTATTAAATGATTTTATTAAAATCGTAGATGCAGATCCGGATAGTTTCAAAGATATCGAAGGAGAAGCCGATACCCTGGCCGGTTTGATTCTGGAAATCAAGGGAGAATTGCCCGGAAAGAACGACGTAATCACTTATCAAAGCCATAAATTCACAATTTTGGAAGTCGATAACCGCCGGATAAAAAAAATCAAATACGAAAGAAATTGATACAGGTTTACTGAAAAATAAATACCTCATGTGATGCTAAAAACAGCTTTTATTCTATTCTTACTCCTGGCGTCGGGTTGCAAGGACCAATATACTCCCAAGCCTTACGGATATTTCAGGATCGACTTTCCTGAAAAACAGTGGGTCGCTTCTCCCGACACTCTACCCTATTGTTTCGAGCAATCGGCACAGGCCATCTTGGAAGCCGATCCCGATAAGCAGGCAGAACCAGGGTGGATGAATCTTTCTTATCCGCAATACAACGCCAAACTCCATCTCTCCTATAAAGAGATCAACAACGATACCGCCCTGAATCATTATCTCGAAGACTGTCATCATCTGGCCTATACGCATACGATAAAGGCCGAATCGATCAACGAAAAATATTTCAAGAATCGGGAAATTTTCGGACTCATTTATTATATCGAAGGAAATACCGCTTCTTCCACTCAATTTTTCATCACCGATTCCACCCGTCATTTTCTGCGCGGAGCTTTATATTTCAACCAGCACCCCGATAAAGATTCTTTGGCTCCGGTCATCGATTATTTACGGGAAGACATCGTCACTCTGATGGAAACACTCCGCTTTAAAAACAAATGAAAAAACTTCTATTTCCCGGCCGTATAGGGAACCGGTACTTCCAGTATACGACACAACATCGGTAACAAAGCGGTCATTTGACACTCCTGAGGTAAGTCCTGAGGTACCCCAGCCCCATACAGATAAAGCGGAACCCGGTTTCTCTTGCTATAGCGCGCATAATTGTCTTCCCGTTCCTTTAGGGTTGGAATCCAGGTCGGTACCAGGGAATACAAAATATCTCCGCTCCGTTTCTGAGAAAAAGCATTCTGAAACAAGACTTCCTTACCTGCCGACGACGCATTATGAGTCAAGGAATAAGCAGTCAGTACATGTCCGACCCCCTCGAATTCGATCATAAAATCAGCGATCTTATCCTGCATCTCTTTCAAAGAAATTTTTTTCTGTTCGATCAACTGACGATCCAGGTAAATTTGTTCGGCATCATAATCCAAAATCCATTCCCCTTCTCCATATACCAGGTTCAAGAAAGACTTCAATAAGGCAACGGCTTTAAAAATACTGAAATATCCGGAGGTCAATCTCATCTTGGCCAATTCTTCCGGCAACAATTCACGGGCTTCGGAAAAAGTTAGAAAAACGGTATAATTTCCTTTTCCCACCCGGCTATCCAATTCATTCAAAAGCTTTTCGACATTCCGGTCCAATCGCATCACGACATCCTGAAATTCGCGGGAATATACGCCATAATCCCGGTTCATATAGTCCAGACAGGAAAAATTCAGTGCCAGTAAATCAGCATCGTTATCATGCCCGAGTTGCTCCGTCTTGAGTAATTCAAGCGCTAAATCCGTCACCAGGGTATTAGCATAAGGAGTAGCTTTTAAAATCCGATAGGTATCGAATTTCCGTTTCGCCTGTGCCAAATCGTAATAAAAATTATTTCCCAAACCGATCTTGTTCTTCAAACGCAGGGAGGTTGCATTACCATCCTCATCCCCCAAAGCCATCCACCCCCGGCGAATAAAAAAATCGCTTTCCATTTTGGCATTATAAGCCTGCAGCCACCCCGGCAACGAATCGGCATAATAATCGGAAGAGATCCATTTACCTGACTCTTCACTCAACCAAATAGCCATATTCGCACAGCTTCCTCCACTCAGAACCGCCTCTTCCCCATTGACAGCAACACTATATACTTTCGAAAAAACATTATTCATCTTCATAGCACATCCGAGTGTCAAGGCTTGTAAGCCTTCAGGACTAAGCCCTTTGACTCCATCTTCCCCCAACATCAGGCAGTTATCCGAGATCACATTATTCTGCCGCTTTCCTCTCAAACGATCGTACCAATCGTGAGCGATCACCCCATGTTCGGATGGCAATAAACCCGTATAAATCGTTGCCTGATCCACTCCGGTCTGCGAATACAGATACCGATAATCGGCCATCATCTCTCTACCTTGCCCACAAATTCTCTTCAAGCCTCCTTCTGCCAAATCGTTCTTATAAATAGTTACCCACTCCGGATAAAAATTACTGACTGTAATCCCTACGATCAATTTCGTCTTATTCTCAGCAGCCATCGATACCATTCCCTGCAGTATCAACAAAAATCCCAGTATCCCCTTTTTCATTTATTTTCAAATTAGATATCATAACCCTTGATCGTACAAAGGTATAAAAACAACCCTTAAAATAGTATGTCGTTCCATGAAATCCTATCAAAAACAGAATTGAAACAATTTTCTTATTATCAACTATATTTTAAAAGAAAAAAGATCGAATAAATAATAATTTACAACTTTAAATTGGCGCTATCCCATTTTGTTTATTATATTTACGGCATCAAACCGAATTTTGCAGAACAATGACAGAACAGAGATTTCAACTGGCAGAAAAATTACGAACCTATATTTCGAAATACGGAATTAATGATTTCAACGAAGAACACTTGCAAAAGGTGGGCCTGACCTTAGAAGAACTGAAAGAAAATTTCACCGACCGCAAAGACATTGTCAAAGCCATACTGGAGCATGAACGGAGATGTTTTGAAGAAATCTTCAATGAATACAATTTCGAAGGGTGGAACGCTATCGATATTATGTTGATCGTCAGTGATGAAATCAACAACCGTTTTTTCAATGTATCTCCTTCGTTCACCATTATGTTATCGAAAGCTTTCCCGGATATTTTCGAAGAACATATGCAAATGCGTTCGGATTTTATCTATGAGAAGATTAAAATCAATATCGAGAAAGGCATGGAACAAGGCATGTATAAGAAGGATATTTCAAGCGAGATGATCGCCCGGATGTATATCGCCAAACTAAACGATATTCATAATCCGGATATTTACCCTCCGGAAGGATTTACTTTTGCAACGATATTCAATAATTTGATAGACGGAGTCATCAAAAACATTACCAACGAAGAAGGAAGAAGATATTACAAACAACGCAAACAATTGTATAGTATTCTGAACTTCAGATAATCTCATTTTACTAATCAATACCTAAATGCAATGAAATACCAGATCGATGATATAGACAGAAAAATTCTATCCTATCTTGTAAAAAATGCCAGAGTACCTTTTTTGGAGATTGCCCGTGAATGCGGTATATCCGGCGCAGCTATTCACCAAAGAGTGAAAAAAATGGAAGATGCCGGCATCATCGAAGGTTCACGATTCATTGTAAAGCCACGCGCACTGGGATTCAAGATTTGTGCTTTCATCGGGGTCATTCTGGATAATGCTTCCCAATATAAAAAAGTTGTCAAAGAAATAGAAAAGATCCCCGAAGTAATCGAATGCCATTTCATCACCGGTCACTACTCCTTTTTCCTGAAAATCCGGTGTAACAGCCACCAGCATCTGATGGATATCCTGATCAATACTCTGCAAAATATTCCCGGTATTGCTAAAACCGAATCTTTCATCTCCCTGGATCAGCTCATCGAAAAACAGGTGGATATTTGTACGGAGGAACAATAAAGGCGAAAAGGCTTAAAAGCTAAAGGCTAAAAGCGAGAAGCGAGAAGCTGAAAAGATAAAAAAGCAAAGAAGCTAAAGGTTACCTTCTCGCCTTTAGCTTCTAGCTTTTAGCCTCTAGCTTTTAGCCTCTAGCTTTTAGCCTCTAGCTTTTTACTTTTTACCTTCAGCTTATCGTTTTCCTTATCGCAGTCGACATAAAGGGTCCCCCCTTCGGGAAGGTCGCCTTTGATGATCACTTCGGCTAATTCATCTTCCAGGTATTTCTGGATAGCCCGTTTCAACGGACGTGCTCCATATTGAGGATCATACCCTTTCTCGGTCAGGAATTCTTTTGCAGCATCCGAAACCTGGATGTGGTATCCCAATTCACCTACCCGCTTGAGCAGTCCTTTCAGTTCTATATCTATGATCTTATGGATATCTTCCTTACTCAAAGGATTGAAGACGATCACATCATCGATACGATTCAGAAATTCAGGAGAAAAGGCACTCTTCAACGCTTTCTGCACGACACTCTTGGCATAATCGTTGTCATTCGTCTTATCGGCAGCCATAAATCCGATACCACGTCCGAAATCTTTCAATTGCCGGCTTCCGATATTGGAAGTCATGATCACAATCGTATTTTTAAAATCGACGCGCCGCCCCAAACTATCGGTCAACTGGCCGTCATCCAGCAACTGCAGGAGGATGTTGAATACATCGGGATGTGCTTTTTCAATCTCATCCAATAATACTACCGAATAAGGTTTACGTCTCACTTTCTCCGTCAGCTGTCCGCCTTCTTCGTATCCTACGTATCCGGGAGGTGCCCCGACTAACCGGGAAACAGCAAATTTCTCCATATATTCACTCATATCGATCCGGATCAGCGAATCAGGCGTATCGAACAGATATTGTGCCAATACTTTGGCCAATTGAGTTTTTCCGACACCGGTAGGCCCCAGGAAAATGAACGATCCGATCGGTCGGTTGGGGTCTTTCAATCCGGCCCGGTTCCGGTGTATCGCTTTAACGATCTTTTCAATCGCTTCCTGTTGTCCGACGACACTATCCGCCAATTCTTCACGCATCTGCAACAATTTCATACCCTCGGTCTTAGCGATCCGTTTTACGGGTACTCCGGTCATCATTGCCACTACTTCGGCCACACTCTCTTCATCGACCACCACCCGGTTTTCTTTCAATTCTTTCTGCCAGTTGTCTTTTTCCTGCTCGAGCTGGGCCAGCAATTGGCGTTCTTTATCCCGAAAAGCAGCTGCAACCTCGAAATTCTGTTGTTTGACCGCTTCTTTCTTCTTATTCTTGATTTCTTCCACCGATCTTTCCAACTCTTCGATAACCTGAGGCACATGGATATTGGCGATATGTACCCGTGAACCGGCCTCATCCATCGCATCGATCGCTTTGTCAGGCAACGCCCGGTCGGAAATATAACGCGTCGTCAGCTTGACACAGGCCTTGATCGCCTCATCGGTATAACGGACGTTGTGATGATCCTCGTAGCGGGATTTGATATTGTTCAGGATTTCGACCGTTTCATCGAAAGAAGTCGGTTCGACCAATACTTTCTGGAAGCGTCTTTCCAAAGCACCGTCTTTCTCGATATTCTGCCGGTATTCGTCGAGGGTCGTCGCCCCGATACACTGAATCTCCCCTCTCGACAGCGCAGGTTTCAGCATATTTGCCGCATCCAGGCTACCTCCCGACCCTCCGGCTCCTACAATGGTATGAATCTCGTCGATAAAAAGGATAATATTTTTGTTTTTAGCCAATTCGTTCAGAATGGCTTTCATCCGCTCTTCAAATTGTCCCCGGTATTTCGTACCTGCAACAATAGACGCGATATCCAAAGCTACTACCCGCTTATCGAACAATACCCGTGACACTTTTTTCCGGATGATACGGATCGCCAACCCTTCGGCAATAGCCGATTTACCGACCCCCGGTTCTCCGATCAACACCGGATTATTTTTCTTCCTCCGGCTCAGAATTTGGGCCAATCGTTCGATTTCCCGGTCTCTCCCTACGATCGGATCGAGGGTACCTTCTTCGGCAGCTTTCGTGATATCTATACCGAAATTATCCAATACCGGGGTATCCGATTTAGCAGGCCCGTTCTGACGATAGGGATTGTACATCGATTCTTCGTCACCTGCATCCTCGTCTTCATCGGATTCCTCTCCATAGTCGGATTGCATACGGGTTTTCTCCTTCAGCAGTTGTTCTTTAAACTTCTCGTAATCTACTCCCATAGAATTAAACAATTTTGTGACAAACCCTGCCTGATTTCTCAACATGGCCAACATCAGATGTTCCGACTCTACTTCCTCATCCCCCAGCTTCCAGGCCTCCTCGATGACCCGTTTAACAATACTGTTGGCAGCCAGGGTAAGATCCAGCTCATCGGGCATCTCTTCACTCTTATCCCTTTGCTTATTCAGTTTCTGTTCGATTTTTGCTTTCACCTCATAAAAATCCACTCCCAAAGCGATCAGAACATCGATAGCCCTGGCCTGATCCATCCGCAACATCCCCAGAAACAAATGTTCGGGTGAAACCTTCGTATTCCCCAAACGCTTTGCCTCTTCACAAGCTAAGTCTATTATTTCTTTCAATTTTTTGTTATCGTTTTTTGTCATATCCTCGTTTATTACTTCGTTGATGCAGCAGGGTATTCCCTATTATTTCAGTAATTCGTAAAATTCTTCTTCAGAAATAATCCGGGTACCCAATTTTTCTGCCTTTTTCAATTTACTACCGGCATTTTCGCCAGCCAACAAATAGGCGGTCTTGGCTGAAACAGAATCGCTGACCTTTCCCCCTGCATTCAAAATCAACTCTTTGAAGTATTCGCGGGGCCGGGTCAGTGTACCGGTAATCACAAATGTTTGCCCTGTCAGGCTATCGTTTCCTGTTTCCGTTTCTCCTATTTCTGCTTCTACGCCATAATCGATCAGACGTTTCACCAATTGTCTGTTTTCTTCTTTACCAAAATAGCGCAAAATACTATTAGCCATCTGTTCACCGATATCTTCTACTTCGGTCAATTGCTCAAAATCGGCTTCCATCAGCCTGGTCAGTTCCCGGAAACTTTTAGCCAGATTACGGGAGGCAGTCTCTCCGATATACCGGATTCCCAAAGCATTCAATAAAGCGGGAAAACCGGCCGTTTTCGATTTTTCGATACCGGCGATTAAATTATCTACCGATTTCTCCTGCATCCGATAAACGGATAAAGTATTCAATTTCCGTACCAATTTTTCATTAGAACGGAAAAAACGGACAATGCTATCGGCTTCATCTGCATCGATCCCCTCAACAGCCCGGATTTCAGCAGCAGAAGCCACAGATAATTCATAAATATAATCGAAGCGGGCTGCCAATAAGTCAGCTTTATGCCAATTTATCCCCGGAATATTCAATGCATAGACGACATAATCCAAAGGAATATTTTCAACGGCACCTGCTTCTTTCAAGCGTTCTACGGTCTGATTAAAAGGAGTACGAAAGTAATCCAATATCCGGTTTACCGTCGTTTCATCGCCTATCACCGCTGAAAGCTCTTGTTTCGAAGCAGCGGCATAAGCTTCCAGGCTACCGAAATGACCAGCCAACGTCTCTGCATTTCGGGAAGAAATATTCTTTATTCCGATTTCAAATCCATAAATCACTTTTGCTAAAGGGATACTGGTCATTTCGAAACTCTCGGGGTAAACAATTTTTTCGAGTCCGATCAATTCCTCTCGCTTTGCCGGTAATCCATAAATATCGGCCACATCCCGGATCAGCCTTTTACCCAGTAATAACTCGATCGTTTCTTCTCCCATCCCCTCTATATTCATCGCCTTACGGCTAACGAAATGTTCGATTTTTCCGGCTATCTGAGGTGGACAATGGTCTTCATTCGGGCAATAATGATTGGCTTCACCTTCTATCCGTATCAATTTTGTTCCGCATTCGGGACAATACGTAATGAATTCGACAGCTGCGGCTCCTTCCCTGCGTTTAGCCCGGTCTACCCCCACAATCTTCGGAATAATTTCTCCCCCTTTCTCCACATACACCGTATCATGTTCGTGTAAATCCAGGGAAGAGATGATATCTGCATTATGCAGGGAAGCCCTTTTCACCGTAGTGCCGGCAATATGCACCGGTTCCAGATTGGCTACCGGCGTGACGGCACCTGTCCGCCCTACCTGATAAACCACATCGATCAGGGGCGTCTCCACCTGTTCGGCCTTAAACTTATAAGCAATGGCCCAACGGGGAGATTTTGCCGTATATCCCAGCAAATGCTGCATCCCGATATCATTGACTTTGATCACAATCCCATCGATCGGAACCGGCAAACCCGTCCTTTCTTTATCCCATTTTGTGATAAAGGCCCAAACTTCTTCAAACGAATCGGCCAAGTGAATATAAGGGGGCATATGGAAGCCCCATTCTTTAGCTTTCATCAAGTTTCCGTAATGGGTTTCCGCCGGAGTCACTTCGCCGGGAATATAGTAAAGAAAACAATCCAAATGCCGTTTCGCTACCAGCGAAGAATTCTGTAATTTCAAGGTTCCTGCAGCAGCATTCCGGGGATTGGCGAACAAAGGTTCTCCGGCCTCTGCTTTTTCCTGGTTCAAGCGATTGAATACCGAAAAAGGCATCAGAATCTCCCCCCGGATCTCGAATTCGGGCGGATAATCCCCTCTCAACTTCAAGGGTACAGTGCGAATCGTCCTGACATTAGCCGTGACATCGTCTCCCTTCACGCCGTCTCCCCGGGTAACCGCCTGAGTGAGCTCACCGTTCACATAAGTCAGACTAATCGAAGTCCCGTCGTATTTCAACTCACAAACATACTGTACCCGGTCACCGACTACTTTCCGCACCCGCTGATCGAAATCCCGCAATTCTTCTTCGCTATATGTATTTCCCAAAGAAAGCATCGGATATTTATGAGCGACCTGAGTAAATTCCTGATTGATATCCCTCCCTACCCGTTGGGTCGGGGAATTGGGATCGTACATCTCCGGATACTTTTCTTCCAGTTTTTCCAAATCGTGCATCAACCCGTCGAACTCCCGGTCTGAAATCTCCGGTGCATTTTCGATATAATATTTATAATTATGATATTCAAGCGCTTTCCGCAACTCCAAAATCCGATCTTTCTCTGTTTGCATATCTCTTGTTTTATCCTTTACAAAGGTAAGGAAAATTTTGGCGTACCTCTTTCAAACTTAAATGTAAAAACGCAAAATTTGCAAACGCAAGCCGGTGTTAAAATAAAAAAGGCAATCAGGCTTATTTCTAAAATTTATAATTTAATTTAGATGCTCTAAAAAAATAGGTGATATATGAAGAAAGTTCTGTTTTTTATTCTACTTCTCTGGTGCCCGTTTTCAATCGTTTCGGCACAATTCGTCAATTTCGGTCAGGATAGGCCTTCCCTGCGCTGGAAGCAAATCAAAACCGACGATTTTCAAATTATATACCCGGATTTTTTCGAAGAAAACGCCCAAAAAGCAGCTTCTATTTTCAGTCTTTTATACCACCATGCCAACACACTGCAATTACACCCCAAAAAGATATCCATCATCATGCATGCCGACGGAGGTGTTTCCAATGGGAATGTAGCCCTGGCACCCCGGAAGAGTGAACTTTACACCATGCCTTCCCAAGATCCCACGGATGATTGGCTGGAACATTTGTGTGTACACGAATTCCGGCATGTCGTGCAGCTCGACAAGGTAAACCAGGGACTTACCAAAGACCTGTATTATCTCTTCGGGGAGATTTTTCCTATTGCAGTAGTCGGTGTATATGTACCGATGTGGTTTATGGAAGGAGATGCCGTATGTTTTGAAACTGCTGTCGGCCATCTCGGCCGAGGACGTTCCCCGGAATTTCTGAACGAAATGAAAGCCCAAATCCTGGAAAAAGGGATTTACAATTATTCGAAAGCCGTACTGGGTTCAAACAAAGATTTCGTGCCCAATCGTTACACTATGGGGTACTTCATGACCGCCAACTCCCGGGTCAATTACGGTTCGGATATCTGGGCAAAAGCGCTGGAACGCACCGGAAGACGCCCTTACGGCATTACTCCCTTCGCCACCAGCCTGAAGCTTTCCATGCAGGGCAAGCGGGACAGTCTCTGGCGGGACAGTACATTCCGTTCTCTGTTTATCGATCCCGACAGTGTCCGCCAGGCCAATACCTACCGGGATGCCAAGCGTACCCTTTACCGGGATAATTTTTCCGAATTGCAACAGCGCTGGATGCGGGAGGCCTCTCTCGTATCGTCTCCATTCGATACACTTCCCACCCACAACAAGTATTACACGAATTACTACAATCCCACCCCGATTTCTTCCGGCAAAGTGATTGCTTATAAAAAAGGGCTGCAACAAACGGGAGCTTTCGTTCTCTTGCACAATCAGAACGAAAAACTCCTCCGGCGTACAGGGATTCTGGACGACTATAAATTTGCCTTCAACAACGACCAAATAGTCTGGAGCGAATATTACAATCACATCCGTTGGGATCAGGGCGGACGTATGCGTTTAAGCAGTTACGACCTGAATACCGGTAAATACAAACGCTATAAAAGCCGGAACAACCGTTTTTCTCCTTTCGCGATGGGCCAGGAGTGGGGCTGTGTAGAAGTGGACCATTGCAACCGATCTTATCTGGTCTTGCTCGACTCGACTTTGAGCCGGGAAACCGGGCGTATTCCGGCAGAAGCGAACGAACTATTCATCCATCCGTCTTACCACGAGGGTAAAATCACCACAGTCGTCCAATCCCCCCGAGGCTTGAGTCTGGTATCGATCGATCCGGTCACTCACCGGCGACATACCGTCTGTCCTGCGATCTATTACGAACTGGACCACCCGGTTGCCGGAGACAGTCTATTGATTTACAGAGCCTCTTACAACGGTAACAATGCTTTCTACCGTTGGACCGCACAAGGTCCGGTGAATGTGCTGAACAGTAAGTACGGGCTACAGTTCCCCACCCTCAGTGCGGATAAAAAACAGTTGTATTTTTCTTTCTACACAGCAGATGGCTATAAACCCGGGCATATCGACCTGGCCGGATTACAGGAACAGCCGACGGTCTATCAGCAATTCCGGTTAGCCGACTCGATGAAACAGGAAGAAAAATGGCATTCTGCTTTCCAATACGATTCTATCTATCCTTCCCGGAAATACAATAAATTCACCCACCTTGTCAATATCCACAGCTGGGGACCGGTAGAAGCCGATCTGAACGATATGGACGTCGACTTCGGTGCGGTAGTTTACTCTCAGAATAAGTTGAGCACCTTATCCTTTACTGCCGGTTATATCTTAAAATCGGGTTATGACCACGGGGCCTGGATGCTGAATGCCAGCTACAAAGGCTGGTGGCCGGTATTCGATTTCGACCTGTATAGCGGGAGATACGATTACGAATCTTTCAACGAAGGTTTTTTCCTGCCTACCCGGCAAAAAGAAACTTTTTATGCACAATATAAAGCCTGGCGTTCTTCGGCTGAGGTTACGGTCCGGTTTCCTTTTACCCTGTCTGCCCGCCAATATAACCGGACCTTACAACCTTATGTCCGTTACCGGTTTGTCGGATTACACCATGAAAAATTAAATAAACTCTACACCTGTAAAATAGCAGAAGCGAACACTATATGGATTACACAAGTCGATCCGAACTTTTACCAGGTGAACGAGCCTTCCCGGTTTTATCAATTGCTGGAATACGGACTTTATTTTACCAATCAAACCCGTATGACTACCCAGGAGATCAATCCCCGCTGGGGCCAAACTTTCAGTGCAGGTTACACTCACAGCCCTCTGGAACATATAGACCTGGGCTATCAATGGTGGGGAGACGGACGCCTGTATTTTCCGGGCTTCACCACCAATCATTCCCTGTCGCTGTACGGAGGCTTCCAGCATATGTCGCACAAAGAGCGGAATTATAGCAATAAAATTCTTTACCCCAGAGGGATCACCCTACCTGGCTACGAAATAGCCAGCTTGCGTACCGGTTACCATATGCCGATCGCTTTCCCGGATCTGCCCCTGAGTTCATTGCTCTATCTCAAAACTATAAACGCCGCCGTATTCTACGATTGGGGTAGCAGCCGCAACAAATTCGGCAAAGCTACTTACTCCTCCTATGGAATAGAATTGACCACGGACACCCACTTCTTCCGGTTAACCTATCCGATCCGTCTCGGTATCCGCACCGGCTACGAAACACAACATAAAAAGATGTTCGCCGACCTGATTTTCTCTATCGGACTGAGTATTTAAGATAGATGACAGGTGTCATCTATCATCTTTAATGGCAAGGTATATACAAAGAGTCGTCCCGGGGGATAATCAATACTTCGGACCGGGCGTGTTTACGGTAAAGCCGGACAGTATAGGGATAGTAAAAGGGAAATAAGCGGAACGGACGCATCATCAGGGTTATCCCCGGAGAAAGATCCTGCAAAACCTTTATCAGGCTTTTTTCAAAACTTTTCTCTTCATTCACCACCTCGTAGCGGGCTTCGGAATGCTTTAAGATACGCTCCATAAATGCTAAATTATTGCGGACCATGGCCGCAATATGCTCATCTTTTTCCCGGGGAACGATGATTTCGATCCGACACCCGGGATGATGCCGCTGCAGGAAATTAGCCCAAATCCCTTTTTCTTTATTTTCCTTCAAATAACCTACCGGAATTTTCAGCTGCTGAAAAGTATCGGCAGAAAAATGATCCTGCAAAACAAGTACCGGTTTATTCAAAGCATACACGTACTTCATCAACCGATAGAAAGAATATGATTTCCGCTTCAACAAACAAAGAACACTATCCTCTCCCATGCATGCAGAGAGTAATTTTCCGCTACCGGGTATTTTTTCACATCTATACCGCCATCCATATAACCGCCCGATGTTTTCGGCACATTCACGGATTTCTTCTATCTCCTGTTTATAAAAAGCTACAATTTCGTATTTCATCATCTGGATTTATCTAAAGTACCCTTATTCCCCGACCGTCCCTCGTCCGATCAGGCCGGCTATCCCCATCGATACTAAGGATAAAATAAACACTTATAATTTATGGGACGACTGAGATCCCGGAAATTCCTCATCATACCTACACGACAATATTTTTATAAAGATACAAAAAAATAAACTTCAAGGACTTCATAGCCCCATTTAATTCTCGGTTTAATTTTTTCTTTCCATTCCGATTTCGATTTTTGTGTCGTCAAACCCGATCGCCTGAAACGGTCCGATAAGGCTTTCTTTCACTGACCGACAGAAACGACTGGATCCTCAAACACGAGCCCCGAAGATGAAAACACCGGTTTTTCAATGAAACGGTTATCCCTGACTTCTGAAACCTTGACAACGATTAAAACCAATGTCTTCATCGGACTAATATACTTATTTATATCAATTTTAAATTATCGCTTCCCGCAGAGGAGGTATTGTTTTTGAAGATAATTTCACTAATTTAGATGCATATAAATTAACCAAGGTATGACACCGGACGACATTATAAAATTACTCGACGCCACGTGTATTTGTGGGGCCCGTAAGCTTCACGATCCCATACAACATGCTTTTGCAGCAGATTTAATGAGCGATGTCTTGCGTCTGAATACGGAAGGATTGCTGTTGATAACGGGGATGGCCAATCCACAAGTCATTCGTACGGCAGAAATGGCGGATATTCCGTTTATTCTTTTTGTTCGTGACAAGCAGATCACGGCAGAAATGCAACAGCTGGCCGAGGAAAACGAAATCCTGCTATTGCGTTGCCGTCAAAGTATGTTCAGGGTATGCGGAGAATTGTATAAAGCCGGGCTTCTTCCGGTGTATTAAGAAAACATATGGAATTCAATTTTAATCTGGAAGGAGGAAATTTTTCACGGGCAGGGACCGCTTCCAGTGAGATAAAGAAAATATTGAAACAGCTCAACGTCGATGCCCTTTTAATAAAACGTATCGTCGTTGCGCTTTATGAAGCGGAAGTCAATGTCGTCGCTCATGCTTATGAGGGAGTGATGAACGTCGTGCTGGACGGGAAATCTATCGTCGTCACCATCACCGATAAAGGGCCGGGTATCCCCGATATAGCGAAGGCTATGCAGGAAGGCTTCTCGACCGCTTCGCCCGAAGTCCGGGAAATGGGATTCGGTGCCGGGATGGGATTACCCAATATGAAAAAAAATTGTGACCGGTTGAATATCGAATCTACCGTAAATGTCGGCACCAAAGTGACGATGACCACGTATCTGAGATAAGTCTTAAAATTACGAAAATGGGGAACGAGACATTTTATCATGCATTGAAGATCAACAGTGAGGTTTGCACAGGATGTACGCACTGCATGAATGTATGTCCTACGGCAGCGATCCGCATAAAATACGGTAAAGCGACCATCAACGAAGCCGCTTGTACCGATTGCGGCATGTGCCTGAAGACCTGTCCCCGTCAAGCCATTTATGTGGAACAGGACGATTTCAATCAGATTTTCAAATTCTCTTACCGGATCATCTTGTTACCTTCGGTCTTTATCGGACAATTCCCGGAAGATATCAGCGAAGAACAGATATTTTCAGAGTTGCACAACCTGGGATTCCATTATGTCATGGAAGTGGATAAATCGACCGGTCTGCTGATGGAAGAGACAAAGCATTATCTTCAGCAGCATCCCCGGCAGCGTCCTTTTATCTCCAGTTTCTGCCCGGCTGTCGTACGCTTGATCCAGGTACGTTTTCCTTCCCTGATCGGACATATCGTCCGCTTAAAGCAAGCCATGGATATTGCAGCCATCTATGTCAGGAAAAAATACATCGACAAAGGCATACCTGAAAAAGAGATCGGTGTTTTTTATGTCACCCAGTGTGCCGCTAAAATCGCAGCCATCAAGTGTCCCGTCGGCGAAGAAAGTTCTCCTGTAGACGGGGTGATCAATATGGATTTTATCTATAACAAAATCCTCCTTTCGATCAACCGACATAAATCCCAGGTTCTCCCCCGGGTACCGGAACAATACCATCTGACTCCGCAATCCATCCAATGGACCCTCTCGGGAGGAGAAGCTTCCAACTATCCGGGGCGTTGCCTGGCGATCGACGAAATCCATAATGTCATCGATATCCTCGAAAAACTGGAAAACGACGAACTGACAGATATCGACTTTCTGGAACTGAGGGCATGCGACCATTCCTGTGCCGGAGGGGCACTGGCGATCAACAACCGTTTTCTCACCATCGAAAGACTACAGAAACGGATGGAGAACTATATCAAATACAACTACATCTCTATCAATAAAATGCCCCGGTACAAGGATTTTCTGGTAAAACAAATGCAACTGAGCGGTGAAATTCCACCCCGGTCGATCGAAAAACTGGATGAAGACTTGTCGGTTGCTTTTCAGAAAATGGAAAAAATCACCCGCATTATGAAAGTTTTACCTCAGATAGACTGCGGGGCTTGCGGCACACCCTCCTGTCAGGCTTTGGCTCAGGATGTCGTGCAAGGAAAGGCCAAACTCAACCAATGTATATTCATGCAAAAAATCCTCACCCGGGAAGGGTTGCTTACCCCGGAAGAATCGATGGAATTATCGGCCAAAGTCTGGGGAATCGGAAAATTTGAAAAGAACGAAGAATAAAAATAAACGAACAAAGATATGACAGTCAGAGAATTGGCTACACAACTAAAATTAGAAGTCTGCTGTGGTGCGGCAGGCCTGGACAAAGAGATCAAAGGCGGCTATACCTCCGATCTACTGAGTGATGTGATGGGTAACGCCCGGGAAGGGAATATCTGGATTACGCTTCAGACACACAAAAATATCATGGCCATCGCTTCGCTGAAAGAACTGGCAGCCATTGTCCTGGTCAAAGGTTACCGACCGGAAGAAGATACCGTTTCCGAGAGTGAGGCAGAAGGCATACCCATCTTAAGTACTTCCAGACAGACATTCGAAATGACAGGCGAGATTTACGAACTTCTCCAGAAAAAGGGGCAGTAAAATGGACATTCGGGCCGACCTCCATATTCATACCGTCCTTTCCCCTTGCGGAGATCTGGAAATGAGTCCGGAGAATATTCTGCATTTCGCCCAAGTCCAAGGACTGAATATGATCGGAATCACTGATCACAACTCCACCCGCCAGGCACCGATAATCCGTGATTATGGGAAAACGAAAGGTATATTCGTCCTTACAGGTGCTGAAATCTGTAGTAAAGAAGAAGTGCATGCCCTGACTTTTTTCGAAACCGACGAACAGCTTACTATTTTTCAGCATTACCTGGATGTACATTTACCCGATATTCCGAACGACCCGGAAAAATTCGGCTTCCAGGTTGTCGTCGATCCGGAAGAACAGATCATTTACGAAGAACCCAAACTATTGATTTCTGCCTTGAACCAATCGCTGGAAGAAATTGCACATAAAGTCAGGCAACTCGACGGTATTTTCATTCCGGCCCATATCGACAAACCCTGTTTCAGTATTCTTTCACAATTAGGATTCGTCCCGCCGGATTTACGTTATGATGCCCTGGAGCTCAGTAGTCATACCTCTCTTTCGAAATTCCTGTCCGGCCATCCCGAACTGAAATCCGCCTCTTTCATCCAGTCCTCGGATGCCCACTATCCCGGGGACATCGGAAAAATATATACCCAACTGAAAATAGAAGATTTTTCCTTCAAAAACATCCGGCAATCTATCCGGAATTTAATTACGTAATTTCACTCCTGCAATCGTTGTAATTTTATGAATTTAAATTAAATTTGAGGCCAGAAATAAATATTTAAAGTTTATTATCCCAATAAGTTAAAGAATATACCTATTCATGAAAGATTTGTCCTCTCATATGATGGATATCGTCCAGAATTCTATCCGGGCAGAGGCTTCGTGGATTCAGATCCGGATTTGCGAAGATCCGGAGGCAGATCTCTTTCTTATTGAAATTCAGGATAACGGTTGCGGTATGGATGAGGCGACTTTGGCAAGGGTCAGGGATCCTTTTTTTACCAGCCGGACAGTACGCAAAGTGGGCCTGGGAATTCCCTTGCTCCAGCAAAATGCCGAACGAACCGGAGGAAAAGTTAGTATCGTCTCACAGCCGGGTCAAGGGACTACTCTCACAGCCCGTTTCGGTCATTCCCATCTGGACCGTCCTCCTTTGGGAGATGTAGCAGAGACGCTTACGCTATTGGCAGCCGCCAATCCGGCCATCCATTTCAGCTACGATCATTCGACTCCCAGCGGTACATACCGGTTCGATACCCAAGAGATCATACAGGTGCTGGAAGGTGTACCTTTGGGACATCCCGAAATTCTTCCGGCCATACAAAATTTAATCCGGGAGAATCTCAAAGAAATACATGCCGATCAAAGCATGTCCATCAGGCAATCATAAAATCAATTATCACCTAATAACAGCTATATGGAAAAAATAAAATCACTCGCCGACCTGAAAAAAATCAGGGATAACGTTCAATCGAAAATCGATCTGCGCGAAAAAAGCGAGCATCCTGAAAATCTGATTCAGATCAAAGTCGCCATGGCCACTTGTGGAATAGCAGCAGGTAGTAAGGAAACGATGAATTACTTTCTGAACAATCTTGAAAAAAACGGTATTCAGGCCGTAGTCACTCAAACCGGCTGTATGGGTTACTGCTTTGCAGAGCCCACGGTAGAAATCACCAAACCGGGAAAAGAACCGATCGTATTCGGTCATGTCAACTGTGCTAAAGCAGAAGAGATCATCCAGAAATACCTGAAAAACGACGAATTGGTCGAAGGGATTATCCCGGTTAATTACCAAAGTATCTGATTCTATAACGTGCTAAATATTTTCAACTATTAATCGATAAACAACCCCATCTATGAGTTATAAAATGCATATTCTTGTCTGTGGAGGGACCGGTTGCCGTGCGTCAGCCAGTAAAAATATCATCTGCCGACTGGAAGATTGTCTGAAAGAACGTGCTCTGGAAGACGAAGTACAGGTCATCGCTACCGGCTGTTTCGGTTTCTGTGAGAAAGGTCCTATTGTCAAGATCATGCCTGACAATACCTTTTATGTACAGGTAAAACCGGAAGATGCCGAAGAAATCGTCAACGAACACATCATTAAAGGCCGCAAGGTAGAACGGTTATTATACAAAGAACCGTCTAAAAAAGTGACGGTCAGCGATTCCAAACACATGGAATTTTATAAAAAGCAATTACGCATCGCTTTGCGTAACTGTGGTTTTATCGATCCGGAAAACATCGAAGAATGTATCGGTCGTGACGGTTACAGCGCTTTAGCCAAATGTCTGACAGAGATGACTCCGGAAGCGGTTATCGACGAAATCAAACGATCCGGATTGCGTGGACGGGGTGGCGGCGGTTTCCCTACCGGTCTGAAATGGGAATTTGCCCGCAAATACCAGGCCGATCAAAAATATGTCGTTTGTAACGCCGACGAAGGGGACCCGGGAGCTTTTATGGACCGTTCGATTATGGAAGGGGATCCGCACTCCGTGATCGAAGCCATGGCCATTTGCGGTTACAGCATCGGTGCCAGTAAAGGACTGGTATACATCCGGGCAGAATATCCTCTGGCTATCGAACGGCTTCGTATCGCGATCGAACAAGCTGAAAAATACGGGCTGCTGGGAGAAAATATTCTCGGTACCGATTTTTCTTTCCATATAGAAATCCGTTATGGTGCAGGTGCTTTTGTCTGTGGAGAAGAGACCGCTTTGATCCACTCGATGGAAGGACACCGGGGCGAGCCCACGACCAAACCCCCTTTCCCGGCAGAATCGGGCTATTTGAATAAACCGACGAATGTCAATAACGTCGAAACACTGGCCAATATTCCTGTCATTCTCAACAAAGGGGCCGACTGGTTCGCTTCTATCGGAACAGAACGTTCGAAAGGAACCAAAGTATTTGCATTAGCCGGTAAAATCAATAATGTGGGCCTGATCGAAGTGCCTATGGGTACTACTCTCCGGGAAGTCATTTATGAAATCGGGGGAGGAATCAAAAACGGTAAAAAATTTAAAGCCGTACAAACCGGAGGTCCTTCGGGCGGTTGTCTCACGGAGAAACATCTGGATACTCCGATCGATTTCGACAACTTGCTGGCAGCAGGTTCGATGATGGGATCCGGTGGCATGATCGTCATGGACGAAGACGATTGTATGGTTGCTGTCGCCAAGTTCTATCTGGAATTTATCGTCGAAGAATCTTGTGGAAAATGTTCTCCCTGTCGGATCGGCAACAAACGGTTATTGGAAATCTTAACCCGGATCACCGAAGGGAAAGGCACGATGGAAGATCTCGACAACCTCCGTAACCTGAGCCAAGTGATTAAAGATACGGCTCTTTGCGGCTTGGGACAGACCTCTCCCAATCCGGTACTGTCTACACTGGAACATTTCTATGACGAATATGTCGCTCACATCCGGGATCACAAATGTCCTGCCGGAAAATGTAAGGCGTTGTTATCTTTCCGTATCGACCCGCAACTATGTGTAGGATGTACCCTCTGTTCACGTAATTGTCCGGTAGATGCAATCATCGGCGAACGGAAAGAAGCCCATTTCATCGACACGACTAAATGTATCAAATGCGGTACTTGTAAAGATAAATGCAAATTTAATGCGATAAGTGCCGGATAACCGAAGTATAACAGCCCATAACGAAAAAACATGGAACAAAATATAACTCTGCAAATAGATAATCATATCGTAGAGGTGGCCAAAGGAACGACGATTCTCGAAGCAGCCCGGGGAGTAGGTATTCAAATCCCCTCCTTATGCTATATGAATCTGAAAGACATGTGTATCACCAACCTTCCGGCTTCCTGCCGTATTTGTGTCGTCGAAGTCGAAGGACGGAGAAACCTGGCTCCGGCCTGTGCTACCCGTTGTGAAAACGGCATGAAGGTAAAAACCAGTAGCCTCAGGGTGCTCAATGCCCGGAAAACCGTACTGGAATTAATTCTCTCGGACCACCCCAACGATTGCCTGATCTGTCCGAAATCCGGGAATTGCGAATTACAAAACCTGGCCGTTAAATTAAAAATCCGCGAGATACCCTTTGCCGGTGAGCGGAATATTCTCCCGATAGAGACCTCTCCGTCGATTGTCCGCGATATGAGCAAATGTATTTATTGCCGTCGTTGTGAGATGATGTGTAATGAAGTGCAAACCGTAGGGGCACTCGGTGCTGTAAACCGTGGTTTCATTTCAACGATAGCTCCGGCTTTCGACGAACCTTTATCCAATTCAGCCTGTACCTTCTGTGGTCAGTGTGTCGCCGTATGTCCGGTAGGAGCACTGACCGAAGTCGACCATACGAATCGGCTGATCAGCGATCTGAGTAATCCGAAAAAAACCGTTATCGTACAGACGGCACCGGCAGTACGGGCTGCACTCGGCGAGGAATTCGGTTTAACCCCCGGCACTTCTGTTACCGGAAAGATGGTAGCTGCTTTAAGACAATTGGGCTTCGACAAAGTGTTCGACACCGATTTCGCTGCCGATCTGACCATTATGGAAGAAGGAAGCGAATTACTGGATCGGTTGACCCGTTATCTCAAGGGTGATAAAGACGTATGCCTCCCTATTCTGACTTCTTGTTGTCCGGCCTGGGTCAATTTCTTCGAACATCAGTTCCCCGATATGCTGGATATCCCGTCGACCGCACGTTCACCCCAACAAATGTTCGGTGCTATCGCTAAAAACTATTGGGCAGAAAAGATGAACATTCCCCGGGAAGATTTGATCGTTGTATCTATTATGCCTTGTCTGGCTAAGAAATACGAATGTGCCCGGGAAGAATTCGCAACACAGGGCGATCCCGATGTCAACTACTCTCTTTCTACCCGGGAACTAGCCAGTCTGATCAAACGGGCCAATATCGATTTCAACAGCCTGGCGGACGAAGATTTCGATCATCCTTTGGGAGAATCTACAGGTGCCGGAGTAATCTTCGGAGCTTCGGGTGGTGTGATGGAAGCAGCATTGCGAACAGCTTACGAACTTTATACCGGAAAAACACTCGACAAAGTAGATTTCAAAGAAGTACGGGGTCTGGAGAACATAAAAAAAGCAACTATTAAACTCAACGGAGTAGAACTCCATGTCGGTATTGCTCATGGATTGGGAAATGCCCGTAAACTTTTGAATGAAATCCGGGAAGGAAAATCCGAATTCCATGCGATCGAAATCATGGCTTGTCCCGGTGGTTGTATCGGAGGAGGAGGCCAACCTTTACATCATGGCAATTCGGCTTTATTAAAAGCCCGCAGTCAGGCCATTTATCAGGAAGACGAACATAAACCGCTACGGAAATCTCATGAAAACCCGGATATTATCAAATTATATGAAGAATATCTCGGAAAGCCGTTGAGCGAAAAAGCCCATCATTTATTACATACCCACTATTTTAATAAAGCAACCATTAATTGAAAACTATGAGCGAAATACAATTACCTCAGCATAAAATAGACAAGTTACTCGAAATCTGTGATGCTCATGGAAATCAGCCGGGAGAACTGATCAATGTCTTACATAAAGCACAGCATCTTTTCGGATATCTTCCGGCAGAAGTACAACGGATTGTTGCCGACAAGCTGAATATTCCGGTATCTAAGGTATATGGAGTAGTCACCTTTTATTCATTCTTTACTATGACCCCCAAAGGTGAACATCCGATTTCCGTATGTATGGGAACCGCTTGTTATGTCCGGGGAGCTGAAAAAGTACTGGATGAATTTAAACGGATATTGAATATCAATGTAGGCGAAACGACTCCCGACGGTAAATACTCTTTGTCCAGTCTGCGTTGTGTCGGGGCTTGCGGCCTGGCTCCCGTCGTGTTGATCGGCGAAAAAGTATTCGGACGCGTTGTTCCGGGTGACGTAGAAAAAATACTGAAAGAATTAGATTAGAACCTTTTATGATCGCTTAAAATCCACAGTACTCCGGAAACGGAATCCTGTGGATTTTTACATATTAACACATCCATATACTTATTTTTTTATTTCTTTTTGCTTACATGTTATAGCTTATCATTGTCATCTCCACTTCAATTTGAATTATATCCTGTTTTTCAAACAGATTTATCAATTATAATTTGGTTATTTTATCTAATTTCTTTAATTTTATAGTGGTTGTACTCCTTGCATTCTTCTCTCCTGAATGCTGCTTGTTTTAATTATTTCATTAAAAATTTTTCACCATGAAACGCATGATTTATATCTTAGCGGTAGTTATGGCTGTCGGTTGTCATCGTTCGATGGCCCCCTGGCCTGGTGACGGTGACAAACAAGATGTCGCCATGTATGTCAGAACACGTAGCCTGTCCGGCATTACAGCTTCTCCCTCAGTGTATCAGTTTTTTGTTTACGATCAGGTTCATTCCAGCATGAGCCGGTACAGTGTCAATCCCGAAAAAGAGGACAACAATGTCCTTCACCTGAAGCTTTTTCCCGGCACATATACCGGCTATTGCGTTACGAATGCCGAAGAAACCGAAAATTGGGAATATGCCGATAATCTTCCGCCCGGCGAAATATTCCTGAAATCGGGTAAAACAGAAACCGGAGATCATCTACTCGGGCAAAGTGATTTCACCGTGGCCCAGGACGGCGACAACAGCGCCGTTTTCGACCTCAACCGAAAAGTCGGAATGTTGAGAGTGACCATCGAGAATATTCCCGAATGGTTAACCGATTTACAAATCAATCTGAGTAATATCTCTCAAAAGATGAGTCTGACCGGAGAATATAAAGGCGATTGTTCTATCACTAAAAATATCGGTTTGCCGGACGAGAACGGTACTTCAGTGACGACTTTGCTGGTATTTCCCCCAAAAGAAAAGGCTATTCTGACCCTTTCTTCCAATTCAATGGTATTTGTCACTCCGGAGCATCCCATCGAATCCATATTAGCCAACCGGATAACGGAGATCAAAGCCATTTTCAAAGACCCGGCTGCCACCAGCGAGTTGGATATCACCACCCGACTCGCAGATTGGGATGAAACGATCCTGCAGGAAGCGGATTGGGAAGTCGACAAGCCCCAAGGTCCCTGTACAGGCGTAGGCAATGGAACGAACCTCGTTCTAAACGGAAGCTTTGAAAGCGATTTTATTGACGATCTTCCCGATCACTGGAATGCAGATGTTTCCAGTAAAGAATATACTCCCCGGATAGTCAGCGTCACCTCTCCGACCCAGGAGGGAAGTAAAGCGGTAAGAATAGAAGGTAAAACTTACCTCTATCAGGACATTCCTGTGACGGGTGGTCAATGTTACCAATTGAAGATGTACGTCAATGCACCCGCTCACGAGGTCAAATGGCGCAGCTGGTGTACCTGGATGAAAGGCAGTAAAAACCTGCCTTCGGACGCCCTTCATTCTCCGAGTTACCAATACGAGACTTCGGGCTATATCGATGCCTATGCCGGAAAAGTATTCCGGGCACCGGCGGACGCCACCAAGCTCCGGGTAGAAATCCGTAATTACATGGATCCGGTCGAAGGTAAAGGGCTATACGTCGATGCCATCCGTGTGGAAGCCGTCGATTAGCTTTCCCCCACCATCCGGGCCGGGTCGCCCCAGCGATCGAACTCCTCTGCCGTAACCTCACCCGACCCGATCGCAGCCTGCCGCAAGGTAATTCCTTCGCGGTGGGCTTTCTGCGCTATCGCTGCCGCCTTATAATACCCGATGTACGGATTCAAAGCTGACACATCCTTCCCCCGGTAAACGGGCACTATGCAAGAAATTACGGATCAAAATTCTTTCATCTTCTCCCATACAATTCTTTCTTTTTCAAGAATTTCCGAATGAATAAAACGTACGATTAAATTGGATACAATCAAACATTAAAAAATAAATTTTACATCTTATTTTAACCGGGAATCATTTTTGATAAATCATTCATAATCAATGCAAAAATTATTTTTCACGTTGTACTTTTCGTTTTTTATTTCGAAGAATTTATTATCCGGTTAATCGTACCTTTGACTTTGTGATTATTTTCACCACTTTTTAAGCACTTAGGATATAAAATCTATATGGGAGATGTCATTGACGATAGGCCTTTAATTCTTGTAGCAGAGGATAATGCGAGTAATTATCTGTTGATCGAGATCCTTTTAAAGCATACCTATCGCTTGATTCATGCGCAAAACGGACGAGAAGCCGTAGCGTTTTTCCAAAGCCATCATCCTCAGCTTATTTTGATGGATATCAAGATGCCCGAAATGAATGGGTATGAAGCCACTTCGGAAATTCGTAAATCATCGGCCGATATTCCCATTATCGCCGTAACGGCTTATGCTTTCACCGAAGATGAAAAAAGAATTCTGGAAAACGGTTTCAACGGTTATTTGTCAAAACCGATAAAAGCACAAACTCTATTACAAAAAATAAAAGAATTTCTCAATTAATCTATCCAGATTATCCATTCATACACAGATAAAAACAAAGCTTCCTCCTGATCGGTTATCCGGAAATCACCACACGTCGCTTTTACCTCATTTATCTCATAAAAATACATATAAATACGAGAAGCTTTTCCATTTTTAAGTAATCGTCTACAATTCAAGTTCTTGCAAAATGTGTCCTTTCGTATCCAACACTTTCAATTTCAACATATCTCCTTTCCTGGTTAACATCATGACGGTGGCTTCGTCCAATTCATACCCTCCACCGACCACTATGGGGCAAGGATTACCCAGACTGCCGGCCGGATGGTAAGCATAGACGTGGGTATGTGCATTCAACGATACATCGACAGGATTTTTTTTCAGCAAATCGCCCCATAATTCCCGGCAAGGCGTGTAATCGGTCTCGTTTCCCCAAAGCGGAATATGATGCACCAACACTTTTTTCCCGGCCTGCCGAAAGGCTTTCGAATGCAATTCCCGCCGCAAAAATTCTGTCTGTTCATCTCTAAAGCCACTGAAATCGTTCAATCCGTAATACACCCAATGCTCATCCGTTTTGTCTTCTCCGCAATCGAGCAGAACGAACCGGGTATCTCCCCAATTGAAAGCACCGTAAGTCTTCTCGCCCATATAGTACAACAACCGTCTCAGGTGAAGAGAATACGCATTGCGTATTTCGTGATTGCCTCGCAGATAAAAGACAGGTTTTTCCGTAGCTCCGACCAGGCTATGATAAAACGAGAATGCCTTCACGACCTCATCTTCATCTCCCGGAGCATCGAGCATATCGCCATTGAAGATCACAAAATCATAGTCTATCCCTTTTATCTGTTCGCACAAGGCTGCCATTGTCTGAAACTCCTGATGAATATCATTGAAAACAAGAGCAGTAAAACCGGTTTCCCGCTCGCCGGGCACCCGGAAAGAATAAAACGGCGAAACAGCCGTATTGCCGAAGGTTTTGCTATACGCTGCATATTCCAGGATTTCCCGGGAACAAACCCGGTAATAATAGGTCTTGCCGGCTTCCAGATTTTCCAGGCGGATTTTGTGGATATGATTGTTACAAACGGCCTGTCCGTCGAGCATCGTCCGGGCTTTCTCCAGCTCCAGGGTATCCGTACCGTATTCCACCCAGCTGTATACCGGTACATGAGTCAGCCAGCTGACCGTAATTCCATTTCCCGTCAGGCTTTGTAAACAGGGCTTTGTCCGGAAAATCTGTCCGGCAGGAGTATTTTTCCGGGCATATCCTCCCGCACATAAAAAGAAAAACAAGAATACACAACAAATCGTTCTCATATTTTCTGAATTTATAATTAAACAGGGAACGACAAACCCGTCACCCCCCTTACAAATACCTTACCGGCATCATTCACCGTAAAGCGTTTCCAGCAGCAGATCGAGGTTCAGTGTGGAATTACCACCCGGCAATGGCCACACCACAATGCCCATACTTCCAGCATATTATACTTACCCGGCTTCACATAATCGGAAAACATCCCCTCTTTTCCGTTCACATCCACCACTTTGAAGTCGACGCAGGGCCTTCCTTTGGCCAACTTACAACGCTCGGCCAGCTTTTCTTCCAAAACCTGACTTTGTTTTTCCACTTCGATCCCCGGAGCGATACATTTTTCCGAAAATACACCTTCGTATAAATATCCCGAATATACGCTCCACATCTCGTATACAATTCATTCCGCTCTTCATACAAGGAATCTATCTGTTACCTAAATATTATACAGGTCTTCCGACTGTGATCCTGTGATTCGTACTTTAAACAAATCTTCCCTCCATTGATCCGGATATCCGAATTCTCGACAAACAGGCTAAAGGCTTTACCTCCCCACTCTCCGTCTTTCTTTTCAATGGAAATGTACCCGTAAAACGGTTCTGAAACTTGCCCCTCGAACCCGAACATCCCGTCTTTCACCACCGCCGAACCGATGGTATCCCTACCATTCCGCAAAATAAATACTCACTTTGACAAGGCCGGACACAGAATAGAGGGATTACAAATATATAATATATATAATGAAAAATAAAAAAGAAAGGTGTCGAAATCGACTTGTCGATTCCAACACCTCTTTCTTATAAACAGGCTCGCCCGGATTTACTTACCGTATTCCATAGCAGCCAAACGTTTGTAGCCGTTCAGTTTCCATTTCGCATCGTTTTCCGTTGCCTGGAACAACCGTTCTGCTTCTTCCGGAGTAGCTTTCATCAGGGAGTTGAAACGCACCTCTCCCATCAGGAATTCACGGAATTTTGTATAGTCGGGTTCTTTAGAATCTAACTGGAACGGGTTCTTCCCTTCTATTTCAAGCATCGGATTGTAGCGGTACAACTGCCAGTAACCACATTCTACAGCTTTCTTCTCTTCCTGTTGTGATTTCCCCATGCTGGCTTTCAGACCATGATTGATACAAGGAGCATAAGCGATGATCAAAGAAGGTCCGGGATAAGCCTCTGCTTCCTTGATCGCCTTCATATACTGAGCCTGGTTGGCACCCATGGCCACCTGTGCCACATATACATAACCATAAGACATCGCCATCATACCCAGGTCTTTTTTACGCACCCGTTTACCGCTGGCAGCAAATTTAGCAACAGCACCTGCAGGAGTAGATTTAGACGACTGACCTCCGGTATTGGAATAAACCTCGGTATCTACCACCAGAATATTTACATCTTTACCGCTGGCCAAGACATGGTCGACACCACCGTAACCGATATCATAAGCCCATCCGTCACCTCCGAAAATCCACTGTGATTTCTTCGTAAAGTAGTTTTTCAGGATCAGGAGCTCTTTAGCGGCAGGAGCTGTTTCTTTAGCTAAAGCAGCAGCCATCGCATCGCTGGTAGCCAGGGTCTTGTCGCCGTCTTCGTAAGCTTCGATCCAGGCATTGATAGCCGCCTGAGTATCGGCAGAGAAGCTATTCAGATTTTCTTCAGCCAACCGTTTTACCCGTTCGCGCAGACGATTAGCCCCTTCGGCCATACCGAATCCGAATTCAGCATTGTCTTCGAACAATGAGTTCGCCCAGGCCGGTCCACGTCCGCTCTCATAGTTGGTACAATAAGGAGTAGAAGGAGCAGAACCTCCATAGATAGAGGAACATCCGGTAGCATTGGCCACCATCATCCGTTCTCCGAACAACTGAGAAATCAGTTTGATATAAGGAGTTTCACCACAACCGGCACAAGCACCGGAGAACTCGAACAACGGCTGAGTGAACTGTGAATTTTTCACATTATTCGGTTCAACTATTTTCTTGTATCCTACTTTTTTATCCATATATTCCCAGCGGTTTTCTTCCACCATCTGAGATTCCAGCGGTCTCATCACCAAAGCTTTGGTCTTGGCCGGACATACATCGGCACAGTTACCGCAACCGGTACAGTCGAGCGGAGATACCTGAATCCGGAATTTATAACCGGCCAATTCTTTACCGATAGCCGGTTTAGCCTGAGTACCTGCAGGAGCTGCAGCCAGCTCTTCGTCGCTCATCAGGAACGGACGGATAGCAGCATGAGGACAAACATAAGCACACTGGTTACACTGGATACAGTTTTCTACCTGCCATTCGGGCACGTTTACAGCAATTCCGCGTTTTTCAAATTTAGCGGTTCCGGCAGGGAAAGTACCGTCTTCATAACCGTTGAATGCGCTGACAGGCAGGTCATCCCCTTTCTGTGCATTCATCACATCGACGATATTGCGGATAAATTCCGGACGGTTTTCATCGTGTTTGATCTCGTCATCCGGCAGGTTCTTCCATTCGGCAGGAACAGTTACCTTTATCAGGTTACCTTCTTTACCTCCTGCGTCAACAGCTGCATAGTTCATATTGACAATGGCCTCACCTTTCTTACCGTATGACTTGTCGATAGCGTGTTTCATTTCGCTGACAGCCACTTCATAAGGAATAACATTGGTAATTTTGAAGAATGCACTCTGCATTATGGTATTCGTACGGTTGCCCAACCCTAATTCCTGGCCGGTCTTCGTTCCGTTGATGATATAAAAATTGATCTCGTTTTCTGCCAGATAGCGTTTCATATGGTTCGGCAGGTGTTTTTTAGTCTCTTCCTCATCCCAGATAGAGTTCAACAGGAAAGAGCCACCTTTCTGAAGTCCTTTCAATACATCGTACATATGGATGTATGCAGGTACGTGACAAGCCACGAAATCAGGAGTAGTAATCAAATAAGTAGAACGGATCGGACAATCACCGAAACGCAGGTGAGAAGCCGTAAAACCGCCTGATTTCTTTGAATCGTAAGCAAAATAAGCCTGACAATATTTATTGGTAGCTCCACCGATAATTTTGATCGAATTTTTGTTCGCCCCGACCGTACCATCGGATCCCAGCCCATAAAATTTAGCTTCATAAGTTCCGGCAGGAGTCATTTTAACATCTGCTTCAGCAGGCAGAGAACGGAAGGTAACGTCATCTTCGATACCGATCGTAAACTGGTTTTTCGGTTCGTTACGTTCCATATTTTTGTAAACGGCAATAATCTGAGAAGGAGTAACATCCTTAGATCCCATACCGTAACGTCCACCTACGATCACCGGAGCATTAGCCTGACCATAGAAGATATCTCTCACATCCAGATACAAAGGATCACCGTTAGCTCCCGGTTCTTTGGTACGGTCTAACACTGTAATCCGTTTAACCGTAGCCGGAACAGCTTCCATAAAATATTTAGCAGAGAACGGGCGATACAGGTGAACTGCAATCATACCCACTTTCTGACCGTTTGCATTCTCATAGTCGATCACCTCACGGATAGTCTCGGTAACCGATCCCATAGCGATGATGATATTTTCTGCATCGGCAGCTCCATAGTAATCGAACGGACGATATTTACGACCGGTGATCGCACTGATCTTATCCATATAGTCAGCCACCATATCCGGTACGGCATCATAGAATTTATTCGAAGCTTCACGTCCCTGGAAATAGATATCGGGATTCTGAGCTGTTCCCCGGGTAACCGGATTTTCAGAATTCAGTGCACGATCGCGGAAAGCCTGCAAAGCATCCATATCCACCAATCCTTTGATATCTTCCATCTGCAATTCTTCGATCTTCTGGATTTCGTGAGAAGTACGGAAACCATCGAAGAAGTTCACAAACGGAACCCGTGATTTGATAGCTGTCAGGTGAGAAACGGCAGACAGATCCATTACCTCCTGTACAGAACCTGAAGCCAACATAGCGAATCCGGTCTGACGAGCAGCATATACATCGGCATGATCTCCGAAAATATTCAATGCATGAGCAGCCAAAGCACGCGCACTTACATGAAATACGCAAGGCAACAATTCTCCGGCAATCTTATACATATTCGGAATCATCAGCAACAATCCCTGTGATGCGGTATAGGTAGTAGTCAGGGCACCGGCTTGCAGTGAACCATGAACAGCACCGGCAGCACCGCCTTCAGACTGCATTTCAATGACACGAACGGTTTCCCCGAACATATTCTTTCTTCCTTTAGCCGCCCATTCGTCAACGTTCTCAGCCATCGGTGAAGATGGAGTGATCGGGTAGATACACGATACTTCACTGAACATATACGCAATATGTGCAGCAGCAGCGTTACCATCACAAGTGATAAATTTTTTCTCTTTTGCCATCGTTATAAAATTAAATTTATTTAATTCCAAATTGAACCCCTTTTCCGGTGTCCAATTTATCTTGTTATTACTCTATATTTATTCCAGCCCTCAGCCTATAGCTTTTAACCTTAATAAGTAAACCCCGCCAACCAAAGCGGCATTATATTCCCTTTGCCCCGTTCGATCATGTCTTCCATAACTACCAAAGAGGAATCGAATTTCTGTCCTTCCCCTTCTCCGCAAACCGCAATCCGATACTTACCGTCTACCAAAAAATCGGCACGTTCGGTATAAGTAATACGGCTCATCGGACATAACTGACTCAGAAAAAACGATTTTCTTAACACAGTCGTATCCACATCCTCCAGACAGACTGCATTCAGCAAGTTCGGATTATGGATATACAATTTTTTTGGCTTTTTCCCACAATCATCGTCATTATCCGTATCATACAATAAAGTCAGCAAACGCGCATTTTTCATGTAATTCAGATAATTGAGCACAGTAGCCCTCGACACGCCGATCAGTCCGCTCAACTTGCTGATATTCACATTACAGGTATTATCTTTAGCAGCGATATACAGCAATTGTTTCAACTTCACTAAATATTTCAACTCGATCTGGCTGGCATAGGGAATATCGAATTCCAGTGTCAGATTGATATTTTTCAGCAAATAATCGATGTGTGATTTCTCTTCGAGATAAATCGGATAATAGCCGTATTCCAGATAATTATTAAAATAAGCCAAAGGGCGTACATGTTTCAGGATATCCTCGACGATTTCCTCATGCCGTTCGACCATATCTGCAAAAGAATAAACCGGAAAAGTCTGATTGGTTTCTAATTCCAGAAATTCGCGGAAAGACAACCCACTCAGATTATACATATCGACAATCCCTTTCAGATAGGCATTCGATTTGATCCTGACGATTGATGAAGCCGTAAAAATAATCTGCAAATCGGGGAAAGCATCGTAACAAGCCCTCAATTCTTTATCCCACTCGGGGTATTTATGGGCCTGATCCAACAACAACACTTTCCCTCCTAACTTATAAAAATGCTCTACAAAATGAAACAATCCGTCGTTAACGATAAACAGATTGTTGACATTCACATACAGACAGGTATTATCCTGCGGATGATATTCTTTACTGTAATCCAGCAGAAAATTCGTTTTTCCTACTCCACGGCTTCCTTTTACCGCAATCAGACGGCTATTCCGATCGATCCGGTCCATCAATCCCCGCCGGATAGAAGATACCCGATCCTGTAAAAGAGCTATATGTGTCGATACTAAACTGTTCATTCTTACAATTTTGCCATACAAAGATAGAAGAAAAATAAATATATTGCAATCTGGAGATTGCAATTTTATCAACAAAGTGCTATTTAGACTTATTACAAATATACAAATGAGCAGTAAAAAACGATAAGAATAGCATATTTTATTGTAAGAGTATATTTTGACTTACAATCTGAAAGTAAAAAAGAATTTTTCCACAAAAAATAGAAGTGCCGGAAGTAAAAAACTCCCGGCACTTTTAAAAAAGTATTGAAATTAATTTCTTATTTATCATTCATCGAAATCAGGAATTCCTCGTTCGATTTTGTTTTTTCAAGCCGATCTTTCACAAACTGCATTGCTTCCACAGAGTTCATATCGGTCAGGTAGTTTCTCAGAATCCAGATGCGGTTGAGGGTATATTCCTCGAGCAACAAATCTTCGCGACGAGTGCTGGAAGCAGTAATATCCACAGCCGGATAAATCCGTTTATTGGAAAGCTTACGATCCAATTGCAATTCCATATTACCGGTACCTTTAAATTCTTCGAAAATCACATCGTCCATCTTCGAGCCGGTCTCGGTCAAAGCCGTAGCTAAAATAGTCAGCGATCCACCGCCCTCAATATTCCGGGCAGCTCCGAAGAAGCGTTTCGGTTTATGCAAAGCGTTGGCATCTACACCACCGGAAAGAACTTTACCGGAAGCGGGCGATACCGTATTGTAAGCACGTGCCAAACGGGTGATAGAATCCAGCAGGATCACCACATCATGTCCGCATTCCACCATTCTTTTGGCTTTTTCCAAAACGATATTGGCCACCTTGACGTGTCTTTCTGCCGGTTCGTCGAAAGTAGAAGAAATGACTTCGGCTCTTACGCTCCGTGCCATGTCTGTTACTTCCTCAGGACGTTCATCGATCAACAGGATGATCAGATAAACTTCGGGGTGATTCGCAGCGATCGCGTTGGCAATCTCTTTCAGCAATACGGTTTTACCGGTTTTAGGCTGAGCGACGATCAGACCGCGCTGTCCTTTACCGATCGGAGCGAACATATCTACAACTCGGGTAGAAATGGTAGCTTTTCCATTACCGGTAATATTGAATTTCTCATTCGGAAACAGAGGAGTCAGGTGATCGAAAGGAATACGATCCCGGACTGCATCGGGAGTTTTCCCGTTTATTTTTTCCACCTTGATCAAAGGAAAATACTTCTCTCCTTCTTTCGGCGGCCGTACCGTTCCTTCTACGGTATCTCCGGTTTGCAAACCGAACAACTTGATCTGGCTTTGCGAAACATAGATATCATCGGGAGAGTTAAGGTAATTGTAATCCGAGGAACGCAAAAAGCCATATCCATCGGGCATAATTTCCAATACACCCGAATTCAGAATAATACCTTCGAATTCATAATATTTATCGCGCTTATCGAACCGCATCCGGTTCGGATTAGTATTTCCGTTTCCATTTCCAATCGCAGGTTCCTGACGGTTTTCCTCATACCGGTTTTCCTGTACTTCTACTAATTCCGGTTGTATCGTATCGTTTTCGCGTTCACCTTGGTAATCGTAATTTTCTTTATCGAATTCTTCTTCGATCACATCTCCGAAATCCAGATCTTTTTCTATGATATCCTCATGTACAAAACGATTAGCCCGCTCTTTTGGGGGATTATTCTGAGGCTTCCGGGCAAATTCTTTACGTCCTCCGCTCCATTTTTCTTCGCGGTTATTTTGATTCTGCCGGAAATCTTCGCGGCGGCGTTCTTCTTTTTTAGGTTCTTCCTGTTTTAGAGTTTCCTTTTTTACTTCTTCACGCAGCGGTTTCTCGTTCTTTATCTCTTCGCTTTTCACCTCTTCCTTCTTTACTTCTCCTTTTTTCTTCTCTTCGCGACGGGCGAATTTTTGTACCCCACCTTTAGAGTCACCTACTTTCTCTACTCCGGGACGAACTACCCGGATTCTCGGTTTTTTCTCTCTTTTTTCAACCGGAGCAGCGGCTTCGGGAGCAGCAGGCTCTACAACAGGTTCAGACTGAGCAGCCACTAAAGCCTGCTGATCCAATATTTTATAGATTAGTTCTTGTTTTTTATAAGACTCTACTCTTTTGATATTTAACGTTTTAGCAATCTGCCGCAAATCTGCCAGCAATTTGTCATTTAGTTCCAGAATGTCATACATAGAAATGATGCTATGGATTTTATTGATTTGTAAGTATAATCATCCGCACAGAGTCGGATGGAATTGAAATATATTGCAAAAATAGAAATAAAATCAATATCTCCCAAAAATTATTTCATAAACTTTAGCATGGAGTATAGCAATTGAATCACGATCTCTTATTCGTAATGAACAAAAATAGTTCTAAAATAACCATAAGCTTAGAAAAATCCGGGAGAAATCATTAAATTTGTGCGATAAATAAATTAAAAAATGGAAAGATTATTGATTTTTGGTTTGGGTGGACAAGAAATTCTTTTTATTGCGTTGATTGTGTTGTTACTTTTCGGAGGCCGGAAAATACCTGAATTGATGAAAGGTTTGGGGAAAGGAGTAAAAAGTTTCAAAGACGGCATGAATGGCGTTGAAAATGATTTGAATCCCGATAATAACGATAAAAAGTAATTCTCAACTTTTAAAAGCATGCAGGAAGCAAATGAGAAAGAGATGACTTTCTGGGATCATTTGGATGAACTCAGAAAGGTATTTTTTCGTATTGCCATAGCCGTTATCCTTTTGGCTTGTATAGCTTTTCTGAATAAAGAATTACTTTTCGATATCGTCCTGGCTCCACAGCGGTCGGATTTTATTCTCTATCGTTTTTTCAACCGACTGGCGGCCGATTTTTCCATGCCTTCCCTGCAAGTAGAAGACTTTCATGTAGAGCTGATCAATATCCAGTTGACCTCACAATTCATGATTCATATGAGCACTGCGTTTTATGCCGGTTTGTTGCTCGCTTCTCCTTACATCATTTATTTGTTGTTCGGTTTTATCAGTCCGGCCCTACATGAAGCCGAACGTAAAACCTGCCTGAAAATTATGATTCCGGGGTTTTTCCTATTTATTACCGGCATCTTACTCAATTATTTCGTGATCTTTCCGCTTTCTTTCCGTTTTTTGGCAACCTATCAGGTCAGTGAACTTGTAGTCAATAAAATATCGATCTCTTCCTACATCAGCAGTTTTACCATGCTCTCGTTATTGCTGGGAGCAGCTTTTGAAATCCCTATTATCGCTTATTTTTTGTCTAAATTAGGACTGATCACCGCTCCCATGCTGAAACAATACCGGAAATATGCTTTAGTGGGTATCCTGGTCATAGCAGCGATCATCACCCCAACTTCGGATGTCTTCACTTTATTACTGGTCTCTATACCTCTCTATTTCCTATATGAACTCAGTATTCAAGTGGTAGGCAGAAGCCGGAAGAAAAAATAGAGAGCGGCAGACTCCTCCTGTAAATAAAAAGTCCTGAAGAATCTTCAATTCTCCAGGACTTTTAGTTAAAAGCCATTCAATAATATTCAACTTATTTCTTAGCTACTTTAATTCCATAAGAACAGAATAACAGGTAAGCAGTACAAATAGCGATAATAATAACTGAACCACCTTGTCCGCCGACAGCATCGGCACAGATCCCCATCAATGGAGGAGCGATAGCACCACCGGCAACCCCCGTAATCATCAAACCGGAAATTTCGTTCGCTTTTTCGGGACGTGCCTGAATAGCCATAGAATAAACCACGGCGAAGATACTGGAAGCCGCGAAAGCGATAATACAAACCAAAGTAAGAATTGCAGCCTGGCCGGTAGCGAACCACAACCCACAAACCGCAATCATAGCAATGATCATATTGATCCGGAAATAGCCTCTTTCAGATAATTTGGCCAACAGGAAAGCACCACAAAAAGTACCTATCGTACGTGCAGCAAAATACCAACTTGTACCGTATCCTGCACTTTCGGTAGAAATCCCCGGAACTCGTTCGAGTAACAATTTCGGAGTCAATGTATTCATTCCCACGTCCAAGCCAACGACACACAAAATACCAAAAAATAACAATAAAATTTTATTATCTCCCAGCAATTTTAAAGTTGCAGGAAAAGAGGAGGTTTCTCCTTCGACCTTCTCTCTCTGAATCGGAGTCAGGAACAACCAAGCGGAGGAAATCAAAGTAACCACGGCATAAATCGGGAACATCAGCGCCCAGTTTCCTAAAGCAGCCGAACAATATCCAGCCAAAAGCGGTCCGACAAAGGAAGAAATGGCTTTTACAAACTGCCCTGCCGTCAAACTACTGGTCAACCCTTTTCCCTGTACAACGTTCGCCAATAACGGATTCAAAGATACCTGCAGAATGGTATTACCGATTCCCAATAAGGCAAACGCAACATAACAGGAGGTTTCACTGAAATCAATGAAAGGCAATACCATGCCGGCGAAAGTGAACAGCATACTCAATAATACTGTATTTTTTCGTCCTATCCGGTTCATTAACATGGCTGTAGGTACAGACAAGATAAAAAACCACAAAAATACCATTGACGGCAAAAAGCCGGCTTGTGTTTCGGTCCACTGGAACTGCTCCTTCGCATAAGTTACAGAAATCCCCACCAAATCACAGAATCCCATAATGAAAAAACCGAACATTACGGGCAAGATGTAAATAAACTTGTTCTTTTGTTCCATTCTGTTAAAAATCAAGTGTAGTTTCAAATTTTATCCCCCTATTTCCTATACCGGAATACAGGGATAAGTATTTGGTTTTATAGATTATTCAGTAGTGAAATCTTTTTATTCTCCACCAGGTTCACAATCAATTCCCCGAACAAGGTATTCGTCCAGGCGAACCAATGCCGGGTGAATTTAGTCGGATTATCTTTGTGGAAAGATTCGTGCATAAATCCGGTACCACCGTCTGTATCTCTCAGCATCCGGATACATTGACGTATTTCACCGTCATTGTCCGCAGTAAATGCACGCATAATAATACTCATCGGCCAAATCATATCGTAACCGATATGAGGGCCACCGATTCCTTCGCCTGCTTTTCCTTTGAAAAAGAAAGGATTATCCTGACTCCAGACCAATTTACGGGTATTCCGGTAAACCGGATCTTTCGCAGAGATAGTTTTCAGATAGGGCATCGCCAGCAAACTAGGCACATTGGCATCGTCCATAAAGTAGTTGTTACCGAAGCCATCGATCTCAAAGGGATATACTTTCCCATATTTCGGATGGTTTACGATAGCATATTTATGGATAGCGGCCTGCACTTCGTCGGCCAAAGCCATACACTGTGAAGCAAAAGTACTGTCACCCGACACCTTATTCGAAATCTCGGCCAATTGTTTCAATGAGGCAACGGCAAACATATTCGAAGGAATAAGGAAACCGAAAGTCGTTGCATCATCCGAAGGCCGGAAAGAAGAAACGATCAATCCCACCGGATTGACAGGGTTTCCCCAACCGTCATTATTCAAGGTATCCAGTTGTCGTTCGGTCTTCCGTTGGAATTTATAAGGTCCGTGTCCGTCTTTCCGCTGTTGTTCCTTAAACGTTTGCAGCACCAACGCCATCGATTTTTTCCATTCCTGATCGAAAACACTGGTATCACCGGTCACTTTCCAATATTGATAAGCCAGCCGGATCGGATAGCACAGGGAATCGATTTCCCACTTCCGTTCGTGCACATACGGCTTCATCTCGGTAAGGTCGGTCGCCCATTCGCTCGATTCCGCTCCATGAGTAAAACCGTTGGCATAACGGTCGATCTGGATTAACTTGGTCTGCCGATTAATCACTCCTGCAATCAACAGACGTAATTGTTCATCTTTCTTACACAAAGCTACATATGGCCACACCTGTGCTCCTGAATCCCTCAACCACATGGCATCGATATCTCCTGTAATCACGAAAGTATCGGGTTTACCGTCGATCATCTTAAAATTAACAGTAGTATCCAATGTATTCGGGAAACAATTTTCAAACATCCAGGCCAGTTTCGGATCTTTCAATTTCTTTTTCGTTCCGGCGATCACTTCTTCAACGGCCTTTGAAGTAAAATGACGTTCTTCGGGTTTCGGACGTTGGCATACATAACCGTCGGCAGCTGCAGAAGCACCGCTTCCCTGTCCGTTATTTCCCATCATAGCCTTCAAAGGGGAACCACTCATCGCCGCAGCAGCTATAGCCAAGCCGCTTTTCTTAATAAAATCTCTCCTTGTTACCATATGTAAAAATTATAATTCAAAATACACCAATCAAACGATGGCGAAAGATATTCAAAAAAAAAGTTAGAAATACAATCTTTCTATATTTTTTAAAACATATTTTGTATATTCGTCTCCCTGAACAACCACACCTCTACGGTTCTGATTTCCAAAATTATTCTACACTTATTCTATATTTCGCCCCCGACGTTCACTCATAAACCCGAAGGTTTATTCAAGCGGACAGAAAGCGGTAGAGGTACACCTAAATAAGGTATTCCGTCCTTATCCCATTCGATCTTTTGCAAACGGGGTGTTCTGGAATCCCGGGAACCGGCAGGGTCGTTTTCTACACTTCGGGCGTCGTATAAAAGATAATCCTCTTTCCCGTCAGGTGAAGGGATAAAACTGACATGTCCCGGTCCGTATACCTTATTTTCCGGACACTGTTTAAACACAGGGCGGGTTGATTTCGTCCAGGAATCCGGATCCAGCAAATCGCTGTCGGCATCGGCCATCAACATTCCTACCGCATAAAAACAAGTCCAGGTACCACTGGCAGAATAAAAGATGAAAATCTTATCCCCTTTCCGGCTTTTATAAAACTGAGGGGATTCGTTCACATAAATCGTATATGCCGTTTTACTTCCATCCGGATTGATCCATTGGCGTTCCCATTCGAACTCGGGCTTCGAAAGTAAAACCCGGTCGGATTCCAGGGTCCAGGGATTTTTCATCTTAGCGATATAAATGCATTGGTGTTCGGTACTCACCCGACGGGACTGCCAACCGGACCAGGTCATATACCATTCTCCCCGGTGTTCGAAGACATTCGGATGGATCGCCCAATTGTTATTCTTATCCGTACTGATCCGTCCTTTCAACTCGAATTCACCTTCGAAAGGATCTGCCGAACTATTCTCCAATACGAATAATTGATGATTATCCATATTATCGTCGGAAGCAGCATAATACACATACCATTTGCCTGCAATGGGATGAATTTCAGGTCCCCACAGATGATGAGCATTAGACGGATCTTTCGGTATCCAGATCACTTTATGCTCCGCATGTTCCAAATCCGTAATATCCCGGGTACGCCACAATTCCAACCGATCGACCGCCTCCTGCATGTAATAATACCAACCATCGTAATAATTCGCCCAACATTGAGCACCTTCCGTTTTCAGCGGATTTACAAATGTATTTTCTTGCTGTATATTCTCCTCCTCTTTTTTTTCAGACTTTTTATCCCGGCAAGCTCCTAGCATTACCATAGCCAGAAAAAAAATCAATACATTTTTTATTCTTTTCATCTTTTTACTAATTTTTATTGCAGCTATTGTATATTACAAAGTAATCTATTTTTTTTAAAGGAAAATAGCAATCTCTATTCTTTTTTTTACAAAATCTGACCATGCACACGTTTGTATAAAATACATAATCTACTAAATACCAACAGATTAACTAAATATATCCGACTCTAAAAATCAAAGAATAAATAGAGAACAATTTCCTGCTCTTGCAGAATCCAAAATCAATTGTTTACTTTGTAAAAACAGTTTTAAACCACTAAGATGTACCTATGAAAATCATACTTAGTTTGTTTTTCGTGCTTTTACATTCCGTACTATCTTATGCTTACAATCAATTTTCTTTTGTCAAGTATCAGGTAGAAAACGGACTGTCTCACAATACAGTATGGTATACAATACAGGATCATCAAGGTTTTATGTGGTTCGGTACCAGTGACGGTTTGAACCGTTTCGACGGGAAAAACTTCAAAATTTTCCGCCACATCCCGAAAGACAGTACTTCTTTGGGAAATAATATTGTCCGGACCATTTTCGAAGATGAAAGACAAAATCTTTGGGTAGGTACAAACCGGGGAATATACATTTTCAATTCACAGCAGGAATAGTTTGAATTTTTCGACAATAAAACGGAAGACGGAGTATTAATCAGTAGTAATGTTTACGATATAGAGCAGAGCCACGACGGCTCAATCTGGATAGCTACTTTCGGACAGGGATTGTTTATCTATACTCCCCAGACCAACACTCTGATTCAAAATACACAACATTCTTCTTTTATCAAATCCATTACCTCCTCCGGTTCAGGGGATATGTACATCGGCACCCGGCAGGAAGGAATCATTTGTTTCGCCCCTAACGGAATCTATAAACGTTCCTTTTCTCCCGACCTCCAGACTACGGAGCAAAATAACGAAACCAATGCACTTTATTACTACAACGATACCTTATGGTTCAGTCTCGGCACCAACAGCCTGAACATGCTGGATTTGAAAAGTAATCGAATACATACTTTCCCCACTCAGTTCGGCACGACCAATGTGACCAATATCCGTAGTATTCTTGTGTATTCGGATACCGAATTACTCGTAGGAGCGGACAACGGGCTGTACCTTTTCAACCGGACGACCCACCAGTTTTTACGAATGGACGATCCTTCGAATCCGAAAAGTCTGAGTGATCAGTCTATTTTCAATATCTTCAAAGACCGGGAAGGCGGTATCTGGATTTCCACCAACCTGGGAGGGGTGAATTATCTGCCCCGTAACCTGAAACCTTTCCAATCTTATTTTCCCCGTTATCAATCGGGATCTATCTCCGGTAAAGCCATCAGTGAATTTTGTGAAGATGCACAGGGAAATATCTGGATAGCTACAGAAGACGGTGGTTTGAACTATTTGAACACGAAAACAAACCAGATTAAGAGCTATCTGCCGGGAGCCCGGGGAGCCAGTATCAGCTATCACAATATCCATGCTTTATTCCTCGACGGCCCGAAATTATGGATAGGCACTTTTTCAAGAGGCCTGGACATCCTGGATCTTACCACCGGACGGGTCGTCAATCATCAGCATACGCGCGGAGATATCCGAACCATCAGTGACAACAGTATTTACTCCATATACAAAGACCGGGAAGGTACTATCCTGATCGGAACAGTCTGGGGATTAAACCGTTACAATTCATCCACCGGGGATTTTTCACTCATCACCGATGTCGGAACCACTTCCCACATCTACGACATCCTGGAAGACAGCAGAAACAATCTGTGGATTGCGACTTATAATACCGGCCTTTTCCGCTATCATTACCCGGATAAGAGCTGGACACATTACAACTATAACCCCGACCAAAAAGGATCTGTAACCAGTAACAGTATCATCACCATTTTCGAAGACAGCCGGCAGAACATCTGGTTCGGGACAGAAGGAGCCGGTTTGTGTACATTCGATTACGACACCGAAACTTTTGCTTCTTTCGATCCGGAAAACCAGGTATTGCCTAATCCGGTGGTTTATGCCATCGAAGAAGATAAAGCCGGAAATTTATGGATAGCCGGAAATGCCGGATTATTATCGATCAATCCTCAGACCCGGAAATGGAAACTATATACGCAAGCCGACGGGTTGCAAAGTAACCAGTTCAATTTCCATTCTTCCCTGCATGCTCACGACGACAAGCTCTATTTCGGCGGAATCAACGGATTCAACTGTTTCTATCCCGAAGATTTCCGGGAAAATACTTATATTCCGGAAGTAGTCATCACCCGGTTCAGCCTTTTCAATCAGGAAATAGGGCCCGATACTCCTGACTCCCCTTTATCCCGGTCCATTACTCAAACTTCTGCGATTACGCTGCCCTACGATCAGAATACCTTCAGTTTTACTTTTGCTTCCCTCAGTTATCAGGCTCCGGACAAGAATGAATATGCCTATATGCTGGAAGGAGTCGATAAAGAATGGATCTATACCGATGGTAAAAATGAAGCCTCATACACCAACCTCCAACCGGGAGATTATGTTTTTCGGGTGAAAGGTTCGAACAACGACGGCTTATGGAATACCGAAGGTTCCTCGATCAGTTTACAGATTCTTCCCCCTTTCTGGAAAAGCAGCTGGGCTTATCTGTTTTATACCATTTTAATCTTGTTCCTGGGGATTATGACTTTCAGGTCCTGGTCCAAGCGGGTGAAGAGGCAACACGAAGAATTACTGAAACAATACAGGCAACAACAGGAAAAAGAAACCTATCAAACCAAAATAAACTTTTTCACTCAAGTAGCCCATGAAATCCGTACTCCGTTAAGTTTGATCAAAATGCCTCTGGAAAGTATTATCCAATCCGGCGACGGCAATGAAGAGACGAGGAAATACCTCACTACCATGAATCAAAACACGGACCTTTTACTCAACCTGATCAACCAACTGCTGGATTTCAGGAAAACAGAGACAAATGAATTCAAACTCAAACTGAGAAAATACAATTTAAACGAATTACTTCACAACATAGTAAGTCGTTTTGCCCCGGCAGCCCAGTTAAAAAATATCGCCCTGGATGTCCAATTGCCCGTAACTCCTTATATCGGCTGTGCGGATGAAGAAGCACTGACAAAGATCATCAGCAATCTCTTGAGCAATGCCCTGAAATATGCCCACGATAAGATCGAAGTGACATTACAAACCGAGCAGGAATATTTCGAGATCCGGGTATCCGACAACGGTCCGGGCATTCCCCGTTCGGACAGGAAAAGAATTTTTGAAATCTTCTATCAAACGGACAACAGCCGGGGCGGAACCGGTATCGGCCTGCCCTTAGCCAAATTGCTGGCAGAAAAACATGGCGGCAGGCTTTACCTGGACGAACAGACACAGAAAACTACATTTATTATCCATATTCCTCTGTTGCAAGAAAATACCCAAGAAGACGATCAGGTAAAACTGGAACTGCTGACCTCTCCGGTAAGCGATACGGGCAAAGAACTCCAGACTCTTGAAGGGAAAGGCAGCTATAGTATTCTTTTAACAGAAGACAACACCGAATTGCTGAGCCTGACAGCCGAACAATTGAATAAATATTACCGCATCCTGATGGCCCGGAACGGGAAAGAGGCACTCGCCATTCTAAAGGAAACAAACGTCGATCTGGTAGTCAGCGATATCATGATGCCGGAGATGGACGGTTACAGCCGAAACGATGGCTATTTCGCCCAAAGACAAAGAATTTATCGAACGTCTGGATGCTGAAATTCAAAAGAACCTGCAGGAACCGACTTTCTCTATCGACACACTGGCAGAAATCATGTGTATGAGCCGTTCGAATTTCTATCGGAAAATCAAAGGAATTTCAGGTATGTCGCCCAACGACTACCTGAAGACAATCCGTTTGAAGATGGCTGCCGAATTGCTTTTACAACAAGAATACCGGATCAACGAAATCTACGAATTGGTCGGGTTCAGTTCTTCTTCTTATTTCACGAAATGTTTTAAAGAACAATTCGGAGTTCCCCCGAAAGAATTTTTGAATAATGCTAAAAACAATGCCGGAAATAAATCGTCAGAAATAGTAACATGAACATGAAAATCAGTTGATTTTCTATCGTTGCAATCCTTTTTTACAGTCTTCAGCCCATGTCCGGCAGGATATTCCGGTCAATCTGTTCATCGGCACTTCCGGATACAACGGTCAGGTAGATCCGGAGCAAACCGACAGAGGGAAAAACTTTCACTCTCAAAGTCGAAAGCCGGCATTCCATAGAGGTTCTTATCCGGAAAATAGAACCGAACGGGTTACGAATCGACAATTTCCAGCTCGAAAATGCCGAAATTGTCCGGGGAGGAGAATTGATTTTTAAATATTAGGGCTATATTTGCACTACTAATTAAATCACAAGATCATGAAAAAAGACGTCGCTTTAGGGATTGACATCGGTGGTACCAACACCGCTTTTGGTTTTATCGACAGAGAAGGGAACTACCTTACAGAAGGGAACATCCCGACAGCTAAACATGAAGATATCAACGATTATCTGAAAGAATTATATCTGGAAATCGAAAAAGTACTGGATCCTATCCGCCAGGAAGTCAACTTTGTAGGAATCGGAATCGGAGCACCCAATGGTAATTACTTCAAAGGAGCGATCGAATTTGCACCGAACCTGCCCTGGCACGATGTCATTCCTTTGTGCGATATGATGAAAGAATACTATCCCGAACTGCCGGTTTATCTGAACAACGACGCCAAAGCTGCAGCTATCGGTGAAATGATTTACGGCGGTGCCCAAGGGATGAAAAATTTCATCATGGTCACTTTAGGTACCGGTCTGGGTAGTGGATTCGTAGTCAACGGCGAATTGGTTTACGGACACGACGGCTTTGCCGGAGAACTCGGTCATACCATCGTTTCTCCCAACGGCCGCCAATGTGGTTGCGGACGTAGCGGTTGTCTGGAGACCTATGTATCTGCCACGGGAGTAAAACGCACCGCTTATAAAATGATGGCTAAATATAACTATCCGAGCGAATTGAGATCCATCCCTTTCAATGAAATGAATGCGAAAATCGTAAGCGAAGCTGCACAAAAAGGCGATATGATCGCTATCAATACTTTCAAATATACCGGAAAAATGCTGGGTGAAGCTTTGGCCAACGCCGTTGCCATCACCAGCCCAGAAGCCATCTTCCTGATGGGAGGCCTGGCCAAAGCCGGCGACCTGCTTTTCGAACCGGTAAAAGATCATATGGAAATGAATCTTTTGAAGATTTATAGCAATAAAGTCAAAATCTTACCTTCTAAACTGACTAAGAATGTCGCCATTTACGGAGCTGCTGCTTTAGTCTGGAAAGAGCTGGAAAAATAAACTTCGAATCCTGCGGGTCAGGCTAAAACCTACCCGCAGGATTTTAATAATCAATCGAATAACCATAGCAAGGCAATTATAAGTAACCACTTCAACACCTTTTCCTCCCAATCTGTTTCCCTGCATTTCCCCCTATAACGATAGACAATCTGTATCTCTGTTATTGTTGAATTTTGCTTTTGTCGTTTTATTCCGGCCATATTCCTCAGACTTTGAATTGCAATTACAGTCGTCATTCTACTACTGTAATAATAATACAAAAATATACGACAAGTATAATCGTTATCATAGTGTACGGCCACATAATTTTCCCCTATATCCCCCCTATTCATTCTCAAAAGCTTACAATCAACCATTTTTCTTTCGCAGATAAGCGATCAGGCTTTGGCGTAATTCGTCCATAAATTTAGTCAGCTGTTCTCTCTCCTTCAATTGGTACATCAGCGAATCATAATTAGCCGGGAAATCGAGTCCCAGACAATCGGCCAAAAAACGCACCGTACCGATTTGTGTGACACTTTTACTATCACCTTCCAATTTTCCGGAAGCCAGCAAAGACAACGAAAGTTCCAACAATTCTGTCGGAGTCAATCTCAATTTATACTCCTGTTTCAGAAACGATTCGCGACAATAAAACAATTTTTGCTGACGTTCCAGGGAGGTATGCTGTAAAATCAGATAACGGGCGATCGTTTCCCGGGTAACTGCAGGCAAATCGTTCAGGGCAAGCAGGGCTCCCTGCTCGCGGATTGTCAGATACCGATGGGTCCAGCCAAAATTGTCGTCATAACGATACAATTGATTAAACTGGTTAAAGCGCTCCATAATCACTTTCATCAACACCGGATCTTTACCGGCCCGTTCGACCCAATTCGCTAAAAATGAAGTGCACATAATCTCCCCGATCATCAAATGACTGTTAAAGTCACTTATACTCCGGGCTTCATTAAACCAAACCTGATCTGTTTCCTCTTTATGAATAGTCACATCGGCATGCATAAGATTCTGCAAATAGATCAGTACTAAATTTAAAACTTCCATCTGAGTGTTTCTGAATATTCTCCTGAGATAACTTATGATGCCGTTTACCGGGGTAAACGACATTATCATATCTCCAAAAGAATTTAAATTTATCGTACCGGAAAATTTAGTTTATAAAATCTATAAAGTTCATAGCCCCTACGACACTTTTCAACAATCCCCAGCGATGTCATCCCGAACAAAATCCCGAAAGATACTATACCGGAGTCGATGAACTTTAAGTGCCGAAGCACAACTTTATAAACTTAAAAAACTAAATTAAAACGGCACGTTTTAATCATTTTTCAAGTAATCTTTTTGCCGACTTAGAAAAAACGCTTCCCTCCGAACTGATGGAATAAACACCCTCAGCCTACAACTATACAACAGTTGCAAATTTAATAGAAATATTCCTATTAACAATAAATAATATAAAATTCAATTACAAAATTTCTGATTCTCTCAAAATGATTTACACAACCTAGTGTAATTAGTATATAAAAAGCTTATTAAGTCTTTGAACCTTGCTGGAACTTTTTTACAGCTGTTGAAACGAATGACCGGAACCGGAGGTTTCGTCAAGAGGATAGCGACAGAGACCAGAAACTTTATAAACCGATTTAAACCAACTTCTATTTCAGCCTCATTCCCCGGATAACAAAAGTTTTATCACACATTCTTCCTTAATTTACGGGTAATTGGAAATCTATACCTGGCTACCGATACATCGTTCGTACGATTACTAGCAGATGTCGGTATAAACAGAAAAAGGTCCCGGAAAATTGCACTAATCTCCAGGAACCTTTTCTCAAATTAGGATAACACAAAAAGTTCTTTATTTCATCAGCTCCTTTTTCAACATCGGCATAAAATACCCCCCGACAACGGAACGAGCCTGAAATCCGACCTGTTTAGCATCGGGTGTTTCGTGCCAATCGCTGATAGGCACACGGCTGCCTGTTTCGTTGGCATATTTATACACCGGAGCGATAAATTTCTGCATCGTCACGACATCCGGTGCCATCGTAGCCGTCCACATGATCCAATCGGATTTCGTATACGTACGGCGAGAATCCAAAGGTAATCCGTAAAGATTCTGTTTGGTGAGATAATAAGCGATCTCTTTCTGAGCGACTTCTTTCGGAAAGATATTCAATCCCAGTAATTCATCCCATACCAGGTTGTATTTCTGACTCCAGGTACCGGCTTTATCGAAGATAAATATCCGGCCGGCCGTTCTGATCCCCTCTTCTGACGGAAAGGAAGTGGACTCCGGGATTCAAAATATCTATCCGCTAAATGACACTTTGTTATTTCTGGCTCATCGTATTTCCCGGTTTTCAGATATACTCTATTCTTTATACAATTTACATACCGAAACAGGAAATTCCCGAGAATTATTTGGCGAACCGGAAAACTAAAAATAATACACAATTACAGGAGGAGTGGATAAGACGCAAATATGTGGTGCCTGTAAACATTATGGAAAGTGAGAATAATCTGATTGTTGAAAATGCGATAGGTGGAAAAAATTATTATCTGTTTTGGAATAAGAATAGCCGGCAGGGCATTTTTGCCGAAATCAATTCCGTTGACCCGAATATCGTCCCCATGCTTATTGTTAGAGGAATGTCTCAGGATATATGTGTCGAATGGTGGGAAGTCATGCTAATCAAAGCAAGGTGTGAATACCTTGAGAATCAGGGACAGATTGTTCAAGACCCACTCAAACGACTTAATGAACAATTGAACGAAAACGATAATCCGGTAATTATTTTGAATTATCTGAAAAAAGATAGGTTTTGGGATTCCGGGACAGACCTTTCGTCCCGAAAATAGGACGAAAGGTCCGTCCCGGAATCCCTATTTTAGGACACTATTCAATTCGAAGTACAAATAATCATAATGCACTTTGTCGTCTCCCGAAGCAGAATGGCGTCTATTCTTCAGTAGCTCTTTCAGTTTTACCAATTGCCCGTAATACAAAGTTTTAGAACTGATCCCCAAATCCGATATTTTGGTATTGGCAGACATTTGCCGGGCATGCCGGTGATACTCGTAGCCATAACACGGCAAATGGTCTTCAGTCAATAATTCCAAAGAGAGCCCTTTCGACTTCTCCGCATCCTTCGTGAGTTCCAGTTCTTTTAACAAATATTGCACATAAGCGTATTGCAGGTTACGGTCGTAATAATCCAAGGCTTTCCCTTGTTCGGTCTTATTCCATACCCCCTGATACAAATCGTTCAGGTATTCCTTCTGGGTATAAGGCCGCTCGGAATATTTGGCATTCATGCCCACTTTTCCGAGTGTAGAACTGTTCAATAGATTACGAAGCAGATTTGCCTGCAAATTAGCGACCATATCATTATTCGGTTCGAAAAGGGTCATAATTTCTTTCTTCGCCATCCATTTGGGTTGTTCTTTAAATTCGTCGAAGAAAAATTTCACGACCTCTTTCTGTTTCTCCCTGGACACGGGTACAAATCCTTTCTGCTCATCTCCGGCTACCGGATGGTTGAGATACAGCCCTCCGATGTAGGCCATACAATGTCCCATATACCTTTGGTATTGTTTGGTCAGTTCGTAATATAACTCACTGGTCTGATCATAAGGCCGATTTTCAATTGCACTCCATTCCACCAGATGGTCCATGATATACCGCAGGTTCTTAATCCCATACCGGCTGGCTTTCACCGCATCGTCCCCGAGCGATTCCGACTGGGAAGCGGGATCCAGGGTTCCCAGGATTTGCTGTTCACCATAGGTATACATCGGGTCGCCCGCTTTTTCCTGAATCCATTTATTCAGAGTAGCATATTCGTCGGCCGGTGTTTCGGCATCGTAAATCGGAGCATATCCCAATTTGATCATAAAGATATCGTACACACCCAACAGGGGCGGAATCAAGCGTACATTTTTATCTTCAGGCTGTGCCACATAATTATTCCGGGCGTAATCCATGATAGAAGTCGTCGTTCCGTATTTTGCAGTAAAAGCGGGGGAACGGAGCGAATCCACCGGTATCGAATAAGAAGCCCTCATATTATGCATCAATCCCAGCGTATGTCCGATTTCGTGTGAGGCGACATAGCGCAGGCTCGCTCCCATCGTTTCTTCGTCGAAAACGGCAGCCCGGGCTTTCGGATCGACCTGAGCTGTCTGAACAAACTTCCAGTTGTGCAACAATTTCAACACATCGTGATACATATACACCGATGCCTGAATAATTTCACCTGAACGGGGATCGGTCCAGGACGGTCCCATCGCATTGGCCACCGTCGTCGTCGCATAGCGGAAACAGGAATAACGGATATCGTCGGGATCGAAATCGGGATCATCGGTCGGGAAATCACGGGCAACGATAGCGTTTTTGAAACCGATCGCTTCGAAAGCAGGTTGCCAGTCCTCGATACCCAATTTGATATATTTTTTCCATTTAGCCGGCAGGGCGTTATCCACATAAAAAACAATCGGTTTAGCCGGCTCTACCAATTCCCCTTTTTTATACCGTTCCAGTTCTTCGGGTTTAGGTTCCAAACGCCAGCGATTGACATAAGCGATCTTCTCGCTCTGATCTTTTTCGGTGGAATACAACACTTTCCGATCGGAGAAATACCCCATCCGGGGATCGAGTAAACGAGGCCGCATCGGCTCATCCGGCAGCTGTATCATCGACAAATGGACGATAGCCGTAAAAGGAGTACCGTTGACCGTATAGGCCACCCGGCTTTTTACAGAAATATTCTGCGGGAAAGCCTTGAAATCGAGGATCGACGACAGATCGGCCTTAAAAACCCCTTTCATCTTTTTCATACCGAACAAAGCATCGAAGGGAGAGGCAGGAATAAAAGGACTTACCGGCCGTTCGTCGGCACAAAACAATTTAGTGGCATCGATCACCATCGCACTCGAATCTTTACTGAATGCTTTGATCGGAAAAGCCCGGATGACCGGTTTCAGATTGTTCCGTTCCATAGATATTGCAATCGGTTCGTTTTCATCACATACCGATCTACTGATCACATTATGGAGATAGACTTTTTCCTCATCGCAGCTCCATTCCACCAGCATCGGATCCTGAGGCATCTGTCCGGCCACCACATCCTTATTGTCGCTGATCTCCGCCACCCTACCGGCGAACAACATCGGTTTTCCCATCAACTTCACCGGTATTTCCATATAGAATGTACTTTTCACCATATGTAAGGTGATCAGTCCCTTCTTCGTGCGGGCTTCTTTAGTAATCACCTTATCATAGCTTTTGTCCTCCGTTTTTTCTTTCTTCAAGGCGTCGGCCAAAGCCGGAGTCGTCTCTTGCTTTTTACGTTTCTTCTTAAAATCATTGGCATTGGCCGATAAACATACAGCCAATAAAAGAATCACGAAATAAAAAAATCTGTTTTTCATACTTCTCGTTTTATTAATATTGATCATTTCCTATTGCCTGAATATCCACTCCATACACTTCTTTCAGTTGATTTACCAATAAATGGTATTTATCTTTCAGCCGATCGTACGGAGCGATCAATGCCTCCATTTCCGCAGTTGTATGGGTCGTAACCATATCGATAAATTGATTGATATCCAGCGTTTTGTTAGGAGCCATACAGTAGTTGGTCCCATTATCGGCCGTCCGGTCACGGTCCCAGAATCCATATTTCTTCATATCGATCTCATCGGGTTTGAGCCCGCTATTCCCATCCACCAACTTCAGATTTCCCCCGTAATAATCCTCGCTAATGTTCCAGAAAGCTTCGGGAAGATCCATCATTTCATTATTGTATAAAAAATTCGCCCAGAAAGCAGCCTGTACCTTTCCTCTCAATTCAAGCAGGCTATCGGCCGGAATCTCGCCTATCCCGTTACGGATTCGACCGATTCCCAGAAAACTCAGGCCTGCTGTCGCCGGTTCATCCGGGTACCATACACCATTTTTAAAAACTTGCACAGAATCGGCCAGTAAAATCTTGAAAGGGAAATAATGTTTTTTAAAATCATCGGTATAATATTGAAACAAAACATTGTCCAAATAAGCCAAACCTTCGTTCAAAGCAACCTTATCCGTTTGTTTTATCAATTCCACATCCAATACGGTACTCATATTCCATCGATAATCGACTTCCTCATAATCATATAAAATAAATACACCGTAGTCATGATAAAACCCGTAAATAAAGTGATCCAGGGGTTCTTCACTATCTTCCACCTTGTACTTGGGCTCGTCTTCTTCGCCCTCGATATTCTCCTCTTTATAACAGGAACTCAGGAAAACACCTAACAGAATATATATCAACCATCTAATTTTCATAACAATTATCGTTTTAAGTTAAAGGTTTCATTGTCGAGACTCATATGATCAATTTTCTCCGGTAACATTCTGATTCTCCCGTTGTGGACGGGGATTGTCGACCAGTGTCGGATCATATTCCACTACCGACCGGGGTAAAGGCAAGGTATAGGCCGGATCGTCTTTTTCGAGTACATATTTTTCAACGACATCGGGTTGCTTGATATCGGGTGTAAAGGTATGCTCTATCCGGGGCCGGTCCCAACGCCTCAGGTCGAACCAGCGATGAAATTCGAAGCTGAGTTCCCGCCGTCTTTCTTCCCTTACCCTCCGGATGACGTCTTCTTTAGTCACCGCTTGTACCTCTTCGTACACTTTCAGGCGTTTTTCCCGAATGGTTTTCAGATCCTGTAAAGCTTTGTCTTTATCTCCTTTCCCGGCATAAGCCTCTGCCCGGTTCAGGTAGGCTTCCGCTGTCCGGAAAGCATATCCGTATATGCCGGTAGTTCCCGAAGTTTCCGATTTTTGGGCCGTATAAACAGCTCTCCGTTTATAGAAGAAATGCGTCAATCTCCAGTCGTTATCCCCGTATAATGCCTGAAGATCGTCGGAAATCGGGAAATTACATTTGGCCAGCCAGGCATAATAACTCACCAGATAATAGCCATAAGTAAACAATATCTCAGGATTCTTTTCATTCAGAAAATAATCATCGTCGCTCATTGCCGACAAATCATAGAGCTGAGGTTGTGCAGCGATCACATACGTCGCATATTCGATGGCTTTATCATACTCTTTCTTATACAAGCTCACCCGGGAAGCCAACAAATACGTAGCCGGCAGGTTCCAGCGGAAACAGGTCTTCGTCAGGTTGGAGGCTTTGAAACAAGTAATCGCTTCTTTCAGATCGCTTTCTATCTGCCGATAGATTTCAGCCACACTCTCCCGGACAAACTTCCGGTCTTCCATCCCTACCACATCGTTGACCGGAACTCCGAGATCCGTTTCGGCCGTCGCCTGATTATAAGGTTGTCCATACAAATTCACCAGCATAAAATAACAATAAGCCCGCAAAGCATAAGCTTCTGCCTTCAAGTCTTCTTTCTCGGCCTTCGATCCGCTGATATCCCCGATATTATCCAGCGTAATGTTACAGATCAGGATAGAATGATAATATGTCTCCCAAGCCTTATCTTCACTGATCGCTCCGGAAACCGTCTGCTCCGGATCGGCCTGCCAGGTATAGTAGCCATAACCGCTGGCCCGGGTATCTCCCCCCAGAAAACTACCCTTGATATTTTCTTTCACATCGTCCGTCATGATGTCCAGGTAAGTATGTATCTGGGTTTCATCCCGGATATAGGCCTCACCGAAAAGGAACTCCCGGTAATCTTTGACCGACTTCGGAATAATCAAATCCTGTGATTTCTCTTCCAAAAAATCAGAGCAAGAGGAAAACAATATCAGTAATACCCCTAATAATCTTATATATCGTTTCATAGTCTGCTATTTAAAAAGTGATATCTAATCCCAAAGTATATGAAGAAGTCGGAGGTGTAGAAACTCCTCCCAAAGTCACCTGTTCCGGATCCTGTCCTTTCAATTTTTTATCGGCCAGTAACCAGAGGTTAGTCGCCTCGAAGCGCACACTGATCATTTGGGCCCGGATCTTATGACAGATTCTATCACTGAAATTATACCGCACATACAAGTTTTTTAAGCGCAGATAATTCCCTGAAGCCACCCGTAGATCACTCTTATTGTACATCTCCCAGCCATTATCGGCAATCTTGATTTTCCGGTCGATCCCCAATCCGTACATATCCAGCGGATCGGTCGTCAATACCGGAATATCCGTACGGTTTTCATCACCGGGTTGTTTCCACCGGTTCACAAACGCCTGATTCATATTTTGCTGAGGCTGCGGAAGCCGCTGTCCGGAATCATTATACAAGTTGTTCAGCCGGATCTTAGTCCCCAAACTATAAGAAAAAAATCCTCCGATAGCTAAATTCTTATACGAGATATCCGTACCGAACCCACCGGTAATATCCGGTATACGGGTACCCGAATAGGCGAAAACCTTGGCAAACATCTCCGTTTGGGTGATACCGTCGGTTTCTTCGATATCTTTAAAAGTAGGCAAGCCGTTAGCATCCAACCGATCATATTTATAAGAATAAAAAGTATTCAGGGCTTCTCCCGGAATAACAGCCGATCCATCGAGATATTCCTTGTATCCGTAATCCGTCGTAATCCCGGATTTCGTTACCTTATTGATATTCCGGGCCCCATTGATATTCAGTGCCCAGGTAATATCTTTCGTTTTCACCGGCACTACATTCAACACGATTTCATACCCTTTATTTTCCAGGTTTCCGGCATTCAGCTGCATAGTCGTACTCCCGGTCGTCGAAGCCACTTCTTTGGAAATGATCTGATCTTTCCCTTTCTTCCGGTATACTTCTACACTACCGTTCAATCGGTTATCGAGGAAAGCGAAATCCACCCCGAAGTTCCACGAAGTCGTCTTTTCCCAGCGCAATTGCGGATTGGGCAGCTTCGATAACTTTGAAATATACTGTTTCGAAATCGGATCGAAGGATCCCAGCTGGATCAACAAATTCGGTGTCTGATCGGGTGAGACATTCCCCTGAATACCGTATGATCCCCGGAAAGCAAACATATTCATCCACATCACTTCTTTCAGGAAGGCTTCTTCGTGCAGATTCCATCGGCCCGAGACCGACCAGATCGGTAAAAAACGGTTACTCTTATCCTGTCCGAACTTATTGGAACCGTCGGCCCGGATATTGAAATTGACGATATAGCGGTTCATATAGTCGTAAGTGAATGTTCCATACCATGACATCACATTGGTCAGGGTATTGGTGATCACATTCGGATGACTTTTCACCAGATCACCATATTTCGGCCACTGCACCGGGTCGATCTCTACAAATTTTTCTCCCCGGTCGGGCAAATAACCGTATTCCGTCGATTTCAATCCTTTGTATTTAGACGAACGTGCCTCCGTACCGGCAACCACCGTGATCTGATGATCTTCCAGAAATTGAAAAGAATAATCCACTTGTGCCCTTGCAGTATAAGAAGTATTCCGGGTATCCGTATTCACCAGTTCTCCCCCGTAAGGCAACTTACATTGCTGTTCACGCCAAATGTCACTATCGGGCAATTCCAGTCCGTAATTATAATTTCTGAGCTGAGCAGCCGCGTAAGATTGTTCGTCGAACCATTCTTTTTGATCGGTATTCGACCGATTATAACTCAAGGCGCCGGTTAATCTTAATCCAGGAATAATCTCCCATAGTAAATTAGCATTGAAATTCAACGTCGTCCCCTCGATATTCATCCCCGTATGTTGCATTTCGTTCACCACATTGTATTGTAGCGGGAATTCATAGCCCTGCGTCTTGTTGTAATAAGCCAACGTACCGTCCTCATTATAACAGGGTATCGCACGGGAAGTATTATAGGCATACTGATAAGGAGACAAAGAAGAATGCAGGTAATCCTTATCGTCGGTCGACGCTCTCATCTGCAACTCCATTTTCAGATTGGAAAGCAGATTCACTCCCAGTTTCATCAGGCCGTTGAACTGTTTTACACCGGTACCTCTCACCGTAGCGGGGATATGCTGTAAACCACCTGAAAAATAATAATTTACCTTATCGTTAGCACCTGAAATAGAAACATTATGTTTTTGTGAAAAAGAGGTCCGGTAAATGATATCGAACCAATCGGTATTCACTTCTTCCAGTCTTTTCACTTTCTTCTGAAACTCTTCATAAGTAATGGTCCGGTCGTACAGGTCCAGCAAAGCACCTTCATAAGAAACCCTGGCCGGAGGAGTACCGAACGACAATCCCCTCTGTTCGATTTCCTTGGATACCTCGATCCGGTCCTTCGAATTCATCCGGTAGAGCCCGTCGTATTCCGGTCGTTCATTGACCGATAAATTCATTGAATACCTCACCCGGGGCTTCCCGATTTTTCCTTTCTTAGTGGTAATGACGATAACTCCATTGGCAGCTTTTACCCCATAAATAGCGGTAGCCGAAGCATCTTTCAAAACGTCTATCCGTTCGATATCCTGTGGATTCAGCGAAGAAATCGCATTTCCGATGAGGTTTACGTTATCGAGGCTATTCAATTCTTCGGCACTGATCTGTACGGGATCTTCCAGAATAAATCCATCGACTACCCACAAGGGTTCGCGGTTACCTGAAATCGTCGAAGATCCGCGGATTCTGATTTTCGTTGCAGCTCCGGGAGTCGAGGAAGATCCCATAACATTCATTCCCGGAATTTTTCCCTGCAACATATTATCCAACCCCAAAGCAGCTCCTTCCCGCACCAAATCACCATCGATAGTAAAGACGGAAGAAGAAAGCTTACGTTTCTCGATATTCTGGTAACCGGTCTTCACGATCACTTCCTGCATCAATTCGGCCACACTCTCCATCACGACATAGAGGTTATCTTTATTCGCTTTCACTTCCTGTGTACGCATTCCCACAAAAGAAAACACTAAGATCTCTTCTCCCGAATTCAAACGGATCTCGAATTTTCCCTCTATATCCGTTGCTACTCCGGCTGTTGTATTTTTTACCACCACAGATACTCCGGGTAGCGGTTCTCCTTTAGAATCCACTACTTTTCCTTTCACTGTCCGCATATCGGTCTGCTGGGTTTCCGATTCTTTTTTCGGAGTAATTAAAATATAGTCCTCGACCTGATTGTAACGATAAGGTAACCCCTGAAAGATCGATTGTAAGGCCTCCTCTAACCGGGCTTCGTTCAGGGATACAGAGACTTTCGTCCCGACATTCACCTCCTGAGTATTGTACATAAAGTGCACGCCTGTTTGTTCTTTCAATACTTTCAACACCTCTCCGAGTGTTTTATTCTGCAGCTCTACGGTCACTTTCCCCTGAGCCCACACGGTTGCCTGAGTATGCAAGCTCGATACAAATACGAAAAAACAGCACAACCTGACAATCAGTCGTATGCCGGATGGATTTTTTCTTCTTTTTTTCATAATTTTGTAGTTTAGTAGATTCAAATTTTCGAAACCCGGATCGTTTTATTTTCTAACTGGAACCGTACCCGAGCCAATTCTTCCAGCATCCGCAACACAAAATCCAATTCACGATAACGGGTAGCAGCTCCCGTAAAAGTGATTGCTTTCAACTGCGGATCGGCAAATACAAAGTCTACATCGTACCAACGTCCCAATTGATCGGTGATTTCGCCTAAAGACATGTTTTCAAATTCAAAAGTTCCGTCTACCCAGGCAGCCACAGCCCGGGCATCGACTTCACATTTTTCTATTTCTTCTTCCAGGCAAACGGCTTGTTCGCCCGGTGACAAGACCAACTGTCCTTTTCTATTCGACACTTTGACCTTTCCCCTCAACAAAGTAGTTTTCACCGCACTTTTACCGGTATAAGCAGAAACATTAAAGCGCGTACCCAACACCTCGACGCGATTGTAGAAACTCTCGACAATAAAAGGACGGGCTGTATCTGTTACTACTTCGAAACAAGCTTCCCCTTTCAGCATCAATTTTCTCTCTCCCTTGCCAAAAACCGTGGGATAAGTCAGTTCGGTTTCCGCATTCAGCCACACCCGTGTACCGTCCGACAATACCAGGGAATATTCCCCGCCCCGGGGCACGGTAATTGTATTATAAGCCAATTTTTCCTGTTCCTGGCTTACAGCCTGATAAACGATATGCTCCTGCCCTCCGACTGAAATCCGGGTACCGTCTTCCTCGGTCAATACGCAGGTAGTCTCTTTTTCCAGTGTAACTTCCCGCCCATCCGACAAACGCAACACCGCCTTTCGGCTACCCGGAACGATCTGAGACAAAGCGGTCTCCCGACTTTCCTGTAACTGTTGCAACGAATAATACAATAATCCGCTACCCAATAAAAGGATCAGTATTGCAACTTGTTTCCACCATTCCTTCCATAAGCGACGTCTCTTCCGGGGCGAGGCAGAGAGACGGCAGGATATTTGCTCCCAGGCCTGCTCCTCCTGAATCCCATCCCAACACCCCACCTTACGCCCTTGTCTATAAGTTCTCACCCATTCCCGGAAAGTTTGCCGATTTTCCTGTTTTTCCTCCAACCACCGTTGTAAAAACCGGTATTCTTCTTCCGATAATTCATGTTTACAATAGCGAACCACATAAGAGACTAATTCCTCTTCATTCATTGCTTTCGATTTTAAATTTATCCTGCGCACAGACGATTTATTTAGAAAACGTTTCTATTACCTAAAGCTCAAAAAGATTAAAATGGGTGAATGAAATGAAATTTTTTTTCGAAAAAATAATTTACCCGAAAAGGCAATTTACGGATAACCTATCCCCCAAGGCTTTTCAGCGATACCCCGATCGCTATTTCCGAAGTAAGAAAACAAGCAGAATTTGAAGAGAACTGCGCAATTGTTTCAATGCACGGGCAAAATGAGTCTTTACGGTATTCACAGATAAACCGAGAAAGTCAGCCACTTCTTTGTATTTCATATCTTTTAATACGATCAGCTCGAACACTTTCCGGCATTGTTCGGGAAGACGGGCTATTTCGGCATATAATTTCCGGCACTCTCCCTCAAACTCCTCTTCGGAATACACCGGTTCGTCGATATATTCCTCTTCCAACTGTAAATTATAGCGGTTCTTCAATTTTAACACCTTCGCGCAATTATGCTGGACAGCAGTAAAAAAATAAGCCCTCAACGATCCCTCGAACTGTTTATCTTTATATTTTTCCCAAAACTTCACAAACAAGTCCTGGACGATATCTTCCGACTCACCGAAAGAATCCAGAAAGTTCATAGCAAAAATACAAAGAGGCTTATAATAAAGATCAAAAAGGCTTTTTAGTCCATCCGGATTACCGCAACTAATCAAGGTCAATATTTCCTGTTCATCTTTACACCTCATATAGTACGGCAAAAATAAAAAAATATAGAAAGAACTAATTCTTCAAATAGATGATTTTCTTGGTTTCAAAAAAATCTTCCGAAAAAAAGTCAGGAATGGAATAGATTTTCACTTTAGAACGGAAAGGTGCAATTTCTTCCTCAAAATCTCCTCCTTTTAAATAGATCACTCCATTGTCCAGGGAATGGGCCGAGTCCTTCCGGATCTTTCCCCGAATCAGTTTGACAAAGGCAGGAAAAGCTGTCACAGCCCGGCTGACAATAAAATCCTGTTGTTCCGCAACATTTTCCACGCGGATCTGCTCGGTCCTGACATGCTGTAACCCCAAAGCATCCCGAATCCCTTCCACGACTTTTATCTTTTTGCCGATGGAATCGATCAGATAGAAATTTACCTCAGGAAACAAAATAGCCAAAGGAATCCCCGGGAATCCTCCTCCTGTACCGACATCCATCACCCGAGTCCCGGGAGCAAAACGGATGATCTTTGCGATCGCCAGTGAATGCAACACATGATGTACCCAAAACTCATCCATATCTTTGCGGGAAATCACGTTTATCTTTTCATTCCATTCCCGATACAAACCTTCCAGACGAGCAAAACGTTCCCGTTGCTCCTCCGTCAGTTCCGGAAAATAATCATATATCAAATTCACTGTGCCCATAGTCAAAATAATTAACTTACCTCCGATCCTTTCCCTGTTTTCCTGCGGCATTATTATAAAGCGGCAGCAAGATTACACAAATCACACCGACCACGATATATAACAACGTCATTGTACCGTGGGTCAATAGAGCAAAAGTTTTGGCCATGCTTTCGATATTCGGGGTATGCGGCAAATAAATCATCAAAGCTGCTATAACCATAAAATGCCAGGCCCCGATACCTCCCTGTACAGGAGCCACCATACCATAACTCGAAAGAACGAAAATGGTCAACCCGACCAGTGCCCCCAAATGCGAAGTAAACTGAAAACAGAAGAAGCAGACATAAAACATCAGGAAATACATCAACCAGATAAATAAGGAATAAAAAACGAACAATCCTTTGTGTCGCACATCTTTCACACTAAGCAACCCTTCTTTCAGTCCTTTAAAAAAAGAATGAATCCGTTCTTTAAAACGAGTTTTACGGATCAACCGCCAAAACAACCAACCGACAGCCGCCAAAACAACCAACACCAACAACATCCATGAAGAATGGAACATATTCACCACCTTCTCTTCAATCTCCTGATTATTATCTAAAAAAATACCGACTTGTTTAAACTGGGTAATGACGACAATCAAGGTCAGGAACAATAAAATCATCATATCGATTACCCGTTCGGTCACGACCGTACCCAATAATTTAGAAAAAGGAACTTCCTCATATTTACTGACTACCCCACAACGGGTAAACTCGCCCATCCGCGGGATAGCCAAATTGGCGAAATATCCGATCATCACCCCCATAAAACTATTCCCGAAAGAAATCCTATACCCCATAGATGCGGTCAGCAACTGCCACCGCAGGGCCCGGCTGACGTGACTGGCAATCCCCATAACACAAGCTACTCCGATCCAGAAATAATTCACATCTTCTTTAAGCACTGTCAGCAATTCATCCCAATTCTGATCCCGGTAGACCAACCAGAATAAAAAGGCCGATACGGCCAGAAATAAAAAAAATTTTATCGTATTTTTTACAAGAGGGTGCATACGAAAATCGGTTTATAAAATTGTTTGCAAATGTACAAAAATATGCCCATGCCCAAACCGTTTTCCGCCGAAATTGTATACTTTTGTAACATGAGTATTGTCAGAGCTAAAAAAAGTCTGGGACAGCATTTTCTGCGTGACCAGAATATTGCACGGAAAATTACGGATAGTTTACTTCCTGTCACCCGGGATATACTGGAAATCGGTCCGGGGATGGGTGTACTTACCCGCCATCTTTTCGCCAATCCGGCATTTTCGGTCCGGGCCATCGATATCGATCAGGAATCGATCGATTATCTGCATCAGGAATTACCGGAATATCAGGACCGGATTCTATACGGAGATTTTCTGAAAACAGATATCCGCCAATATTATCAGGAACCTTTCTCTGTGATCGGCAATCTACCTTACAATATCTCATCGCAAATTTTCTTCCGGATCATTGAAAACCGGCATTTGGTCCGTCAGGTGGTCTGTATGATACAAAAAGAAGTGGCCGAACGGATTGCAGCCTCTCCGGGTAGCAAAACATATGGTATTTTAAGTGTCTTTCTTCAAGCATTCTATCACATCGAATATCTATTCACCGTAGGGGAGAAGGTTTTCGATCCGCCTCCTAAAGTCAAATCGGCAGTCATCCGGTTGACCCGGAACGAACGCGTGGAACTGGGATGTGAAGAGAAACTATTCTTCAATGTCGTAAAAACAGGGTTCAATCAACGCCGGAAGACACTCAGGAATTCAATCCGCGGGATCATTCCTCCGGGATTCGACTCTCCCTATCTGAATTTACGGCCTGAACAGCTCGGTATTACCGACTTCCTCCAGTTCTGCCAGGATATCGAGAAAAACAGGAACATTGGCGATAAAGCATAAAACGACGATCTAAAATTTTCAGGATGCAACAATTTGAATTAACCCACGAATTTCTGAGTCAGTTGGAAGAACTGATCGATGCCGGCAACAAGACCGAGGTCAGCAAACAAATTGCCGGGCTTCACCCCGCAGATATAGCAGAAATCCTGGAGGAGCTGAATAATGAAAGGGCACAATTCGTATTCTTGTTGCTGGATAACGAAAAAGCAGGAGACGTACTGGCAGAAATCGACGAAGAGGAAAGAGTACATTTTATCGAATCTTTTCCGGCAGAAACTATCGCCCGTCGCTTTATCGACAATATGGACTCGGATGATGCCGCCGATCTGGTAGCGAGCATGCCTAACGAACAGCAACACGAAGTGTTGTCGCATATGGAGGACCTCGAACAGGCAGGAGATATTGTCGATTTATTGCATTATGACGAGGATACGGCCGGAGGGTTAATGGCCAAAGAGCTGGTGATGGTAAATGAAAACTGGACCGTCCTGACCTGTCTGCGGGAAGTCAGCCGTCAAGCTGAAAATCTGGATGAAATATACAATATATATGTAGTCGACGACGACAACAAGCTAAAAGGACGTTTATCCCTGAAAAAAATCATTACCGCCCCTACCTCGGCAAAAATCAGTAATCTTTACTATCCTGACATTATCTCGGTCAAAACCGACGAACCCGCGGAATCAGTGGCTTTGATTATGCAAAAATACGACCTGGTCGCCATCCCGGTAATCGATCAGGTAGGCCGCTTAGTCGGACGAATCACCATCGACGACGTAGTCGACTTTATCCGTGAAGAGGCAGACAAGGATTACCAGATGATGTCCGGTATCTCGCAGGATGTAGAATCTTCGGATAGCATCTGGGCACAGACCAAAGCCCGGCTCCCCTGGCTGATCATCGCCCTGTTCGGAGGAATGGTATCGGCCTGGATGATTTCCCGCTACGAGGCGGAAATCGCTTTATTTCCGGTTACAGCGATGTTTATTCCGGTCATCACTGCCATGGGAGGGAATGTCGGTATACAGTCGTCTGCCATCGTCGTAAAAGGCTTGGCTTCCAATTCATTGAGCCTGAAACATGGCTTTCAGAATATCGTAAAAGAAATCGGAGGAGCTCTGATCAATGCCACGATTTGTTCCTCTATCATATTCTTGCTGACTTTGTGTTTCGGGATGCAAACTCTGGCCATGCCCATCACGGTAACGCTATCGCTTTTTGTCGTTATCCTCTTCGCATCTATTTTCGGTACGGCCTTCCCGCTTTTATTAAACCGGATGAAAATCGATCCGGCCTTAGCGACAGGTCCGTTTATTACTCTGACCAACGATATCATCGGTCTGAACATTTATCTGATCACCGGCCGCCTGATTTTAACCGGACTCGGATAGTCCTTTTCTCTGCATAATTATTTTTGCCTTTTGCATAATTATAACCTGTAAATATAAGGTTACTAATCATTTATGTGCTATTTTTGTAACGATACTTAAAGTAGAAAACAACGGAATACAAACTTTTAATCTATGAAACCCTCGGTTCCGAATGTCATGTATCTGAAACAGATAAGGGACAGAGTAGTTTCATATAACTGCAAAAAATAAATTATAATCATATGAATCCAATCGTTGAAGTAAACGTTCAGTCAGAAATCGGGAAATTAAACGGAGTCATCATCCATACTCCCGGCGAAGAAGTAGAAAACATGACCCCCGAAAATGCTGAAAGAGCTTTATACAGTGATATTATCAATCTTTCGATTGCCCGGAAAGAATACAAACAAATTTCGGGAGTTTTATCCAAACTGACGAAGACTTATGAAGTCAAAGACCTGTTGTGTAATATTCTGAAAGACGATAAGATCAAACAGGAAGTGCTCGACCGGATCGAGCGGATCGAACCGTTTATCGGTGAAAAATCTCCGAAAGGCAGCCTGAAAGAACAATTACTGGAAGAAAATGCAGAAAATCTTTCCCGCCTATTGATCGAAGGAGTAGAAATGGTCAAGGACAATCTGACGAAGTTTTTGAGTAAAGACTGGTTTGCATTACGTCCCATGCACAATTTCTTTTTCACCCGTGATGCTTCTATGAGTATGTACAACGAAGTGTTGATCGGTCGTATGGCCAATTCCATTCGTGACCGGGAATCGGTGATCATGCAGTCTATTTTCGATTTTACACCCGAATTTAAAACTCAAACGCTGACTATTCCTCCCATTTCCGGTAGTACTCAAAGAGTACGTACCATAGAAGGTGGTGACGTTTTGATTGCCCGCGACGATATTTTAGTTATCGGAAACGGCGCCCGTACCAGCACCCAGGCGATCGATATGCTGATCAACGAGTTTATTCGCCGGAAAAGTGAAAAAGCACAACATATTATTGTGCAGCAACTGCCTCATACACCGGAATCCTTCATCCATCTGGATATGGTATTTACCTTATTAGATCAGGATAAATGTATGGCTTTCGAACCGCTGATTCTGAATCCGGGAAGCTATCAAACCGTCCACATCAAGATCCAGAATGGAAAACTCCAGAGTATCCGCAGTGAAAAGAACTTACTCTCTGCCCTGAAAAAACTGGGTATGGATCTGGAGCCCGTACTTTGTGGTGGTAGCGACGACTGGAATCAGGAACGCGAACAATGGCATAGCGGAGCCAATTTCTTCGCCGTCGGTCCTGGTCAGGTCCTGGGATACGCCCGCAACAATTACACGATGGAAGCCATGAATCATGCAGGATTCGAAATCATCCGGGCCAATGACTTCATCGACGGCAAAGTCAATCCGGGTGCTTACGAAAAATATGTAATTACCATCGACGGCTCCGAACTTCCCCGCGGTGGCGGTGGCGCCCGTTGTATGACCATGCCGATCAACCGGACAAACCTATAAGACTGACGGCTTTTCAAGCCTGATCGGCGAGGCCTCTGATTGGAGAACCTTCGGTTCTGATTAGCGGAACTACCTTCCGGATTCTATTCCGAAGGTTCACCCATCAAAAATTTGTAAACTTTCAAGGATCAGTCCCCTTTCAAACCCTATCTTCCACTCCCCCCTCTCCAACAACTCGAATCTTTTTTATCAACTCTCCCCCTCCTTTGCAACTCAATAACTCAGCAACTCAGCAACTCAGCAACTCAATAACTCAGCAACTCAGCAACTCAATAACTCAGCAACTCTTTTCAACTCTCTTTTTCATCTCCCGAAATTATTTGTAATTTTGTTTCCCGATTATCGACAGCATATTTATTCCCTTAAAATGTCTAAAATAAAATATTATATCGCCAGTTTTCGATTGAGGACTTTACCTCTTTCTTTATCCGGAATCTTTTTAGGAACTCTTTTAGCTGCCTCGGAAGGTTATTTCAACTGGGCTCCTTTTCTATTAGCAGTAGTGACCACCCTTTGTCTTCAAATTTTATCCAACCTGGCCAACGAATTAGGTGACCTACAAAAAGGTACGGATAATGAGGAGCGTTTGGGCCCCATCCGGAGCATTCAGTCGGGAGCCCTGTCCCTGAAAGAATTTAAACGAACGATTTTACTTTTCGTCCTGCTATCCGTTTTATCCGGGACTGCTCTGGTCTCCACCGCTTTTGAAAGTTTGCTGAGCACAGACGGACTGATTATGCTGATGCTGGGAGCCGCTTCGATCGTTGCCGCCATCAAATACACGGTCGGCAAAAATGCTTACGGCTATCATGGTCTGGGAGATGTCTTTGTCTTTTTATTTTTCGGATTACTCAGTGTCTGCGGGGCCTATTTTCTAATGACTCATCGGTTATCGATCAGTATCTTTCTACCTGCCACTGCTGTCGGTCTGTTATCGACAGGTGTATTGAACCTGAATAATATGCGCGATATCGAAAACGACCGGCTTTGTGGTAAACGTACTTTACCGGTGATACTGGGGATCTCCAAAGCCAAAGTATATCATTTCTGCCTGATCATCGGAGCATTCGTTGCAATGAGTAGCTATATGGGCTTATGCGGATTCAGGCCTTTTCATTTTATCTTTTGGTTCACCCTCCCTCTCTTTCTGATCCATTTGAAAAAAGTAGTCCAAGCGGAAGGTCGCGGGTTGGACCCGCAATTGAAAGTATTATCCCTTTCTACTCTGCTGTTTACACTTTTGGCCGGTTGGGGAGCTTTCCATTTTTGACCGACGAAAAAATCATTTTTCTCCGACATACAAGCTGGCGATACCGAAGCTCAGTTTCCGCCGGACCGGATGCTGAAAACCACAGTCCCGCATAATTTGCAGGAACGTTTCGCCCTGAGGAAATTTCATTACCGATTCGGGCAGATAAGTATAGGCTCCTTTATTCCCTGAAATCCATCCCCCGATCGTCGGAAGAATATGACAAAAATAAAAGCGGTACAACTGTTTCATCGGAAAATGCTCCGGCATAGAGAACTCGAGAATAATCACTTTCCCCCCCGTTTTCAATACCCTGTACATTTCCTGTAATCCCAACTCCAGATGCTCGAAATTACGCACACCGAAAGCCACCGTCACCACATCGAACATCCCGGTTGCAAACTCCATATGTTCGCAATCCCCGGTCTTCAACTCAATGGCATCAGCAAGATGCAGATCGCCGACCTTTTTCTTTCCGATCTCCACCATATTTTCCGAGATATCTATTCCCGTCACTTGCTTCACTCCGGCCCGGTGCGCTGCAATAGAAAAATCACCTGTACCACAGGCAACATCCAATAAGCATCCCTTCTCCTGTTCTCCGATGCAGCTCATCGCTTTCCGTCTCCACCCCTTGTCGATATTCATCGACAACAGATGATTCAGCAAATCGTATTTCGGGGCGATATCATTAAAAATATCTTGAACTACTTCTTTCTTAGCCATATTACAAAGCAAAAGGTAATAATAAAAGGTAAAAAATGCGATGAACACTTTTTACCTTTTACTTTTTACTTCTTTAATTAGTTTCAGGTAATTTCCCTTCTAAAGCAGATTTTACGACAGCAACAGCATCTTCCAATCCTTCGGCGAACTTCTCGAAATCTTCCTTGTACAAGAAAATTTTATGTTTCTCATAGCTCGAAACACCATCTTTATCGAATTTCTTTTTACTCTCTGTAATGGTCAGGTAGTAGTCATTGTTACGTGTAGCCTTTACATCAAAGAAATAAGTTCTTTTGCCGGCTTTCACTGCCTTTGAATAAACCTCTTCCCGGTCTTCATTCATGTCAAATCCCTCATTTTTTCCGTATTCTTCCATCATCAAATAAATTTAATATTCAGAAATGTTTATTGAACTCAACTTTTTATCCGGATTATTCCCGGTTACAACCACGCTTTGTCGCCTTTCACGTTTCAAATGTAGAAAAATCCTAAGAAACAAAACTACATTTTAAGTTTTTTTTTCCAGAAGTAATGTTTAATCCTTTCTTTTTATACAGTAACTTTGTATAAACAACTAAAAGTAATATTATGCTATTTACCATCTTCATCATCGTTGCCATTCTCTTAGGTCTGGCTTTAGTAGGCCTGGGTATCAATATATTATTCAGGAAAAACGGGAAATTTCCCGAAACACATATCGGCAAAAACAAAGCCATGAAAGACCGGGGAATTCATTGTGCCAACACCACCGACCGTCTCGACCGGCAAAACTATAAACCTGTCGATCTGCAACCGGAATAAAGCTCAGACCACTTTCCAGCCTTTAGCGTGCAGAAGTTCCATCCGGCACTTCCGTTCACTTCCATTGGGCTGTTCGAACCGGATAGTGGCTTCTCTTCCTTCGGTAAAAGCAGGTAAAGAACTAAAAAGCTGATTCAACGCCTCTGCCTCGAAACCATTACCACCGATATCTACACAGACCAGGTCGTCGCACCCACCCAGGTACAAGGAATGCAGCCGATTCGAAAAACAAAATAAGTACAGCAGATCCGGACAAGCATCCAACTCCAGACTTTGCAAAACATTGTCGCTACAGTCCAGATACACCAGTCCCCGGTTACATCTTGAACGCAGCACCGATAACCGATTCCCGGAACAATTCAAAAGCTTCAGCTTCGGACAACAAACCAATTCGAGCGTGATCAACCGATTATAAGCACAGTTCAGATTTTCCAGCAAGGGACACTTATCCAGCTTCAACTCGGTTAGATGGCATTTGGATACATCCAACTGACTGATAGCTGTACCCACCACCCGCACCCGATAGTATCCGGCCTGTTCATAATGATGCGCTGCCGAATGATCGGATTCACCGTCACCCCAGTCCACCAAAAAAGTAATAGCCGTTATCCCCAACCGAACATCCGTCTCTCCGGGCAATTCGAGCCTCAACTCCACCGCCCCCAATAATTCCTTACCTCCGTTTTCGGAAGTATACCGTTTAAAAATAAGAGGAAGATTTTCCATAGGCAACCGTCTTTACAGCTCCTCCTCATTAAAAATGCGTGGAGCTTTTGATCTGAGTAAACAGGCACCGCCAAGCACCTACTGAACCAAATCGGAAAAGCCCACGCATGGCACGTGAGTATAATCCGATTTTACGTTCAGTTTGAAAATTGGCGGTTTCGTTTACTGTAAAATCGCGTTACTCGTATCTAATGTAGATATACCTTTGTTTTCTACATAATCACAAATATAATCAATTAGCGGAATATTATTCAGGATACACCATATTTTTTTCTTCTATGACCTCCAATACCTCTCTTAAATATTTATCGGCTTCATATTTAGCCATAGGCAAATTATGCAGCAAATAATTCCCGCAATCCCGGGGAGCGGCTCCCGGAACTTCCCCCTCGAAGTCACGGATAAACCGAAATGTTTCCCGCATCAGTTCCACAATATCTTTCGCCTGCAAATCTCCTTTCATCAGGAAATAATTTCCCGTACAGCAACCCATCGGGCCCCAGAAAACGATCCGTTCTCCCCATACCGGATGATTCCTCAGATAAGTAGCCGCTAAATGTTCTATCGTATGCAATTCACCGTACCCTAAGGCAGGTTCACGATTCGGTTCTTTCATCCGGATATCGAAAGTCGTCACCACCTGATCCCCCAGATAATCCTTACGGGAGACATATATTCCCCTCAACAAATGAATATGATCGATTGAAAAGCTCGGTATTTTTTTCATGATTTATGATTTTAGTTGATTATTCAGTAATCTGATTCACCAGCTGCTTCAGGATTTCAAAAGATTTTTCAGGCGCAGCTGTCCAGAAATCCTGATATTGCAAAGCATGATTTTCTACTTGCCCGGGCGTATCGCTGATTATCCGGCAGCTCAAAAAAGGTGTCGCATACATATGACACACCTGTGCGATCGCTCCGCTTTCCATATCGACGGCCAATCCCTCCGGGAAATTCTCTTTTATACCTTCCAAAGCTACCCGGTCGGTAATAAACCGATCCCCACTACAAATCAGTCCTTCACATAACGCAATATCACTTGTAACCGACAATGCCGCACTCAATAACTTGCTGTCCGCCTTGTAACGCGCAGGCATACCTTGTACCTGTCCCATTTCGTTACCTGTCCCACACCACACATCGTGGTATACCACTTCTTTCCCCACGACCATATCCATCACCCTCAGCCGGGCATCAATCCCTCCGGCTACTCCGGTATTCAGTATATAATCGGGCGAAAAATACCGGATCATCTCGACAGTCCCGACAGCTGCACATACCTTACCGATACCACATTGTGTCAAGACGATTTCCTTCTCCCCCAACTGTCCGGTCACATAGCGGTACCCCCGTATTTCCTGTTCTTTTTTCCCGCTCAACAAAGCTTCCACCAAGCGGAATTCCCCCCCCATGGCCACTATAATTCCTATTTTCATACCGTTTAATTTAAAAAGGGATTGTATCTTTTTTCCTCTCCGATGGTAGTTGCCGGCCCATGTCCCGGAATCACTTTTACTTCATCGGGTAAGCACAATAACTTTCTACGAATGCCTTCTATCAGTACCCGCGCATTTCCTCCAGGCAAATCCGAACGGCCGACACTTCCGGCAAATAACACATCTCCGGCAATCAATAATCGATCGGCAGAACTATAATAACAAAGTCCTCCCGGCGAATGCCCGCCTACAGCAATCACTTCCAATTCCGACTCTCCGAAACGAACCCGATCACCGTCTTTCAAAAACTTCCCTACGGCAGGCGGCGGCGTAATCCCCGTAACTCCGAGCATAGCGGCATACTCCACAGCGTTCTCAACCAGAAAATTATCTTCATTCGAAGCCTGAGCACTCAGCCCATACGTATTTTTTATAAAATTATTCCCGAAGATATGATCGATATGCAAATGAGTATCCAACAAAGCCACGGGTTTCAACTTCTTTTGCGACAGAAAATCCTGCAATCTTCGTTCTTCCTCACCGCTAAAACATCCGCAATCGATGATCACGGCTTCCCCCGTCCGGTCATATAAAACCACCGTATTCTCCTGCCACGGATTATTTACAAAAATCTTTATTTCCATATCTTCTCATTTAATTTCTTACAAAGATAATGTAAGCCGGGCAAATTTAATACTTTCGGTTAGCCATATCCTGAAAAAATTCTACAAGCCGGCCCTTCTACTGCATCAATGTATACCGGATACTCAAACCGAAATTGGTATTGGTGGTAGGATAGGAAAGAGAGAGATAAGGAGTATCGACTTTCCGGTCGTAAAATAGCCTTAAATTCAGCCGGTTATTAAACGTATAGTCCGCGGATACTTTGATAGACATCACTTTTTCCCCTGCCGTCAACTGATCTACATTTTCGGTTATTCTTCGGATGATGGTATTGTTTTTCCGGATACTGAAATCGAACTGTACATTGATATCGTTGTTCAACTGCTTACTTTTTAGGAAGATAGGAAGATTTCCAAACCGGTATCCCAGTCCCAAAACGATCTCGTTGCCAGAGGTTTCCGACAACTGAGCGTTTACCAGGCTCAGGCTCACATCCCGGCGACGGTTGATATCCCAATGGGTGGTCAGATTGTTGGCCCACACCATATCCATGCTGATCAGAGGATTGAATTGTTCGTTGATCGAAACCAGATTCACATCGAACAGTGACATCCAATTGTCTTGCAGATCCCGGGCATCTTCGGCATATTTCAGATTAGAGGCAAACGAGCCGATATTGTATTTACAGATATAATTGTGGTTGACACTGATCGATTTGAATACTTTTTTCATAAAGGCGAAATCGATCAAACCGGTATACACCACCCTCCAATTCGAAGTCAGGTTAACCCGCAATTTCTTTATCGGCTCGAACAAAGCCCTCACATAAACCGTACGGGAAGCATTCATCAGGAAAGGATTATTTTGGGTCGAATCGGTGGTTATCCATCCTTTCCCGGCCGCCTTCAACCCGAAATTCTCATCCTGACCGCCGAACAGGAACTTAAACCCGGGAGCGGAACTTCCGTTATAGCTCTGTTGTCCGAGCCAGCGGGCTTCCGGCAGGAAACCGGGTAATGTCGTCCCTTTATCTTCCGAATACCCGACACTCAGCGTCTTGAATCCGGTCAATATCCCTACAAAAAAACGGGCAACCGCATTTCCCACCCCGGCATGCGGAGTTTCCGTTCCGGTCACGAGCAACTTACCTCCTTCCAGAGTCTCGGAAGAATTGATCCGGATCTTGTTCCTACCGACCGACTCATATCCCAATTTGATATTTTTTCCATCGGCAGCCGTCAAGCGGGCTTGTATATCGCCGGTCTTCAACCGATGCCGTACAACGACCGGTTTTCCTTTTTGTACTTTATCCATTCCGGTTTCGAACTTCACGTTCTTCCCTCGCTGTTTCCGGGGCGGCCGTATCATTTCTCTCAAAAACTTAGACTTATTGTAAAGTGATGTCAACGATAAATCTCCGTTCATCTGCAAAGCACTCGCATTCCGGATCACATTCCCCAGATTCGTCGAATCGGCTGTCACCGCAGCTGCCTGCCAATCGTATCGGGTCGAATAGCCTAGCTGCAAAGAGGTCCAGTCCAAAAATGGTAACTTATTGACCGGTACGGTATATTGGACCGAAAAGTCATGATTATAATTTACCGGACGCCCACCGTCGAGGATATTGTTCCATACGGTATCTTTCCATTGCTGATAACGTTCGGGGTCCCTCTGCCGGTCGACGATCCCCTCCGGCTCATCGATACGTGCCTGTGTCGTCGCATGAAAATCGACCACCAGATTCCGGGTCAGATTAAATTTAAAGGCATAATCCCGGGTCCACATAAAATCCTTATCATAAGTAGGTTCGATCAATAAATTCGGATTATCCAGATTCTTCGATTTCACCTCCCGGTAATTCCGGGTAATATCCGGAGTAATCGAAAACATCGAAGGCATATAATAAAAATTAAAGTCTTTGATCAACCGCAAATATTTCGAATTCAATGTCTTGGATTTCGATTTTTTGAAAGGCTCCACTATTGGAGGCATCCCGTTGTAGATATAACTGATCAGTCCCCGGTAATTTTTTTCCAGGTCTCTTTCCAGGTTGACATTACGGGCAAAGGATTTATTATAAGAATAAGTCAGAGACAGATTCGACCAATCGAAAAAATGCGATTTACCGTCTTTACTTTCTATCCCTACGTTCGTAAAATTAAGGCTTTTGCGCATCACATAATCTTCCGCATTACGTTTGATCGAATCGCGCAAATGCCGGTTCGCTGCATTATCCAGGGCTACCTCCAAAGGGATATCCGAATCGAGGGGATCGTATTCCGGTAAAGTCGATTGTCGCGAATAAGCATAATACATCGGAATCCTCAACCGCCACCTTTCCGGAAAGAACTTACCGAATTCGACACTGGTAGAAAAATCGATCGAACGGAAATCCTCCCTTTCGATCTCAGCAGCATGCTGCTCGATACTGCCAAACCCGGGAGTCATCCGGCTACCGGCAAAACTGATCGTCGCCACATCGGCTAATTTTGCCGTAATCCGATTCATGTGCCGAAAGCGGTATTTTGATCTGATACCATTTGATCTCCTCGGTTGATCCATTAGGCAATTCGACACTAGAGGTCGTTATGTTGGTGATAAAATTTTCGCCGACTTTCATTTTCTCCGGCCGGAGTTCCAGGTGATAGCGGAAAAAAGCTTCTGTCTCATTCAGGGTATTGTCTCCGTTGATATCTTCCACATCAGGCAAGGTGGTGGCTGCTGTCGGATAAGATTCGGGCGACATATCGGCTGTCGGTGAGTTACCCTCCGTCCCGTTATACTGTTTATAGCGCTCCAATACAGGTGTTTCCAAAGCATCGTAATCCGATCCCCGGAAGAAATGATAATTATCCCCCGCCGGATCGTTCCAGGCCTCCCGGTATACTTTCGAATTTTCTCCGAAAGTCCGGCGCAAGGTCTCCAGATAAGCTGCGTAAAATATCCGCTCATCTTCATCGTTCATCCCGTCCAGCCCCACATCCTGATACCGCCGGGCCTGGCTGTTATTATCGAATCCATTGGTTATCGACTGTACACCCGGCACTCGTCCCCAGCGGGTGGTATCCACATGACGGATATCCGGTCCGGCAGGCAGTCCATTTTCAAAAGCTTTCCGGCCGTCTTTCAAAATATCCTCCGACACATTACCTAAATCGAAATATACATCTCCGCCTTTGTGCCGATTGTCATATACAAAAGGATCCATCAGCCAGATTTCGATATACTGCACGTTGGCTGTTTCGAAATCACTGGTAGTGATACTCCGCATCATTCCTCCCCACCGTTTCTCCGGATTACGCAGTTTACCGTCCCGGCCGACATCGGTCGTAAAGTTGTAGGGACCTTTTTCCGTCGGATAGTAAGCCACCGAGAGGGCAGGAATAATATTCACATCCCCGACAGCCAGATCCTTATCCGGGAACAATTCCGTCTGCCGGATTTCGCGGACAAAATGGTTAGAACGTTGTTCCTTGTCGGCCCGGATATGGGAAGGAGTCGCCGTCGACATGCGGTAAAAAATAGGATCGACAATATACCAGGCCAATTTTGCCCGGTTGTAGCCGTAATCCAGACTATCCGACTTGCCTTCCGGAAACAGATTATCCTGAGGGGTAGAAGCCAGTTTCCATTGCGTTATCCCTTTCATATCCAACGAAATCTTACTTCCTTCGAAATCGTCCAGGTAAGCGTTTCCACCGGCTCCACGGGCTGTACCCGGCTGAAACCTGGCGAACTCGGTGTCTATCGTCAGGTGGGATTTCGCTTTGGTATGTACAAAAGGTAATTTGTCGATCAGAGTGGTCAGAAAACCGGACTCGGTATTATAAGTAGCGTTCAACCCCCAAATGGTATTCGATAAAGGTTCTTCTCCCAGATTCACTTTATGGGTCAACGGCTTTTCGCTCATATGCATTACCGTTGCTCCGATATTCAGTTTATCGTTGAATTTATAGTCGAGATGTGTCCCGACCAGCGTTTTGGTTTGCATGCCGAACATCGAACGGTTTTCACTTTTAATCGTAATCGGTGTACCGGCTTCCAGCAATGACTGGTTCATAATCTTCAGAGTCCCCATCGTATAATCGACCACATAATCGATATTCTCTGTCAACTCCACCCCACCGGCAAGTACTTTCACCGAGCCCTGAGCGATGTCCTGTCCTCCCAGGGAGATCTCGGAAGAGGACGACGATTTGTAACTTCCTTTCAGATAAAACTTATTCTTCTCGGCATTCTGTTCCGCTTCGCTTTGTGTCTTTTCGTACAAGTCTTTATAAACGTACTGACCAGCGACTCCCGGACGATTGATTTTCTTTTCCAGCCACCCGCCGAATGGTTCCAGTACGGGAAAAACGATCCTCCCTTTATTGGAATAGACCGTTATCCCCTCGATATAATCGAAACGCCCGTCCGGAATCGCGTCCAACTGGGTATTCAGCCGGTCGAGATTCATCACAGACAATAAAATCTTATTATCGATATCTCCGGCCGGCAGATAATTCACCTTCGTTCCGGCCTTATCATTCTGGTACAAAATGTCTAACACAAAATCCTCGGCACTCAGATTATAGGAACCGATATTATAGACATTCTTCATCATCAAATCCCAGGTCGGCATTTTAGGGCTCTGTGTCGTACTTCTCAACATCTTCACCACCAAGGTCGAAGGTGCAGCCGGGGCATTGGAGGTCAGTTCTCCCACTGTATGGATTTCCCCTCTCACCGTATATTCATAAGCGACCGCCAATACCTCATCCGCATTCAAGGCCGCATTCAGGGAGATATATCCCAGTTTTTCATTCAGGATATATTCGGAAGGATCCAGCAAACGGGCATTTTCCAATTTTTCATAATCCTTGCCGGAATTGAAACCGGTACCGATCTGGGATAAAATACCGGAAACCTGATTGATATCCCGGATTCCTGCATAGCGATCCACCATGGTCTGATACAGCCGATTGCTCTGATTATCGGGATATACCTGCCCGGGAACGGCGGGAAACAAACCGGCATCGAACATCGGATTGGACGGATCCCCGACATTATTTTCAGCCAAACCCGTAAATGCAACGATATTCCGGGCCCGGTCGAAACGGGAACTTTTATTGGTTACCCATACTTCAATTTTAGTGATCACCACCCCACTATTCACTACGGGCAAGTTTTGTAAGGCGGCATCGTACTGATCCCGGAAAAAACGCGACAGGAAAAAGTGTTTATTAGCTTCATACCTCAAAGCAGATACTTCAAAATCCTGTTTTTCAGCTCCTTTCTCCAATTGAATCACTTTAGATTCCCCCTTCTGTTGCGAAAAAATACTCGACATGGACAATTTACCGAACTGCAGGTCCGTCCGGAATCCCCAAAGATTCTGTCCACCCGAAATCAGCGTTCCGGTTAAAGGTAAAGAGACATTTCCCGCCTCCACCTTTTTCACGATATCGTCTTCCTTCCCTTCGTAGTTCAGTTTCAGGATATTGTCATAATCGAAAGTAGCCTCTGTATTGTACGACCAATCGAGATTGACCAAATCACCGATATTACCGCCGATATTGAATTGTATCTTCTCGTCGAAATCCAGCGAAGTCGTTTTGCGCATATCGATAGGCAAAGTCGGATTATCGACTTTATTCGTTTTGACCCCCAAGGTCAGTTCTACCGATCCCTGTACCTCGATCCGGATTTTGTTGATACCGAAAATCGGACTCAGAATTTTGTCTAAAAATTGTATATCGGAAACCAGACTCTTGAAATCGTACTTATTCCCTTCCTGAATCTGCCTCCGGTTGTATTCGTACAACGACATTTTCGAACGGGCTTTCAGCAGATCCTGCAAGGTTTCCATAAAAGGGCGGTTGTAATAATACTTTCCGCCGATCAGGCTGGCTACGACATAACGCTTGGTCAGCGGATCATAGATAATGGTATCTTTTATATTGGACGGTTGCCTGAGAAACAATGCCGACGATGGAATAGTCTGCCGGATTTCATTGTCCCGGATCTCCCGGATCGGAAATTGCAGGGTATCGGAAACGGTCCCGGCAACCCGCCCGGAAAAAATAGGCTCCTCCGATTCTCCCGCAGGATAACCGAAAACAAAAACCATCTGAGTTATTATCAAAAATAATAACAAGATATACCGCATACACACACACATTGTTTGCAAACCGATTCACACTAATGATTTGCAACACATTTATTTATAATTGCTTCAGTGCTTGTTTAATCAGCTCCTCGACGCTGGTGACACCTCCACCGGCCACAATTTTATCCAATACTTTATTGGCCTGAGCCTTCACAAACCCAAGCATCACCAAAGCAGCCAAAGCTTCTTCTTTTATGGCCACCGAAGCGCCGAAGTTCATCTCTTCGGCACTACCTGTCACCGCTATTTTATCTTTCAATTCGATAATCACCCGCTGGGCCGTCTTCAGCCCGATTCCCTTCACACTCTTGATTGCATTTACATTCTCTGTCAGGATGGCTCCGGCAATTTCTTTTACCGTCATCGAACTCAACATAACACTAGCCGTATTCGCTCCGATCCCGGAAACCGAAATCAGCTGCCGGAAAACCGTTCTTTCCTCTTTATTGAAAAAGCCGTATAACAAGAGTGCATCTTCCCGGACAATCTGATGAATATATAAGGAAACCTGCTGCAAAGCTACAATCTGAGAATAGGTATTCACCGAAATATTAATATAATACCCCACTCCGCCGCATTCGATCACCGCGTAAGCAGGCGTCGCCTCCACCAGAAGGCCTTTTATATATTCATACATTTTTTAAGTCTTTAATTAAAACCTATGATTTTCCGCACCTCACGGATAGTCTTATCGGCACTGGCACGCGCTTTTTCCGCCCCTTCCCGGGCCACTTTATCCATATATTCTGTATCGGCGGCATAGGCCAGGATTCTCTCCCGGATAGGAGACGTAAAATTCACAATATCCTCGGCTAACTGTTTCTTCAAATCACCATAGCGAATTTCACAGGCATTGTATTTCTCATTGAAATAATCGTAAGTATCTGCAGAAGATACAATCTTCAGCATGGTAAACAGATTAGCGATAGCTTCGGGCTTTTCGCTATTGGGCTGCGTAGGACCGCTATCGGTCACCGCTTTCATCACTTTCTTACGGATAGTAGCGGCATCGTCGATCAGATAAATAGCATTTCCTTCGGATTTTCCCATCTTTCCGGATCCATCCAACCCCGGCACTTTAATCGCATCTCCCCCGAAGGAATAGGACTGTGGCTCCGGGAAAAATTCTACCCCATAGATGGTATTGAAACGCCGTGCAAATTTCCGGGCCATCTCCATATTCTGCTCCTGGTCCTTTCCTACCGGTACTTTATCAGCCCGGTGAATCAGAATATCGGCAGCCATCAAAGTCGGATAAGTCAACAGTCCGGCATTCACATTCTCCGGTTGTTTCCGGGCTTTTTCCTTGAAAGAAGTCACCCGCTGCAATTCTCCCAAATAAGCGTTCATGTTCAGGTAGAGGTATAGTTCCAGTACTTCTTTTACATCACTCTGTACATAGATCGCTGCCTTTTCGGGATCGATCCCACATGCCAAATACTCGGATAAAATCTTCCGTACATTGGCAGTCACGTCGCCCGGATGGGGATGAGTCGTCAAAGAATGCCAATCGGCAATGAAAAAAAAGCATTTATATTCATCCTGTAAACGCAGAAAATTTTTTACCGCTCCGAAATAGTTCCCTAAATGTAAATTTCCCGTGGGTCTGATCCCGCTAACAACAATCTCCATTTGAATCACTTATTAAAAAATAGACAAAACGAACTTATCTCTCTACCCCCTACAATCAACGGATTTTATAAGTTCCATCCTGCAAAGATAAGCTTTTATTCAAAATCGCTGAAACGGTTTTTCATGAAAATTAGAATTTAACAATTATCATACTTCCGAAGCAAAAAAGGAGGTGATTAAAAAAAATTAAAAAAAGTTACTTTTATAAGCTTTTTTTATTACATTTGAAACGCAAAATTGCAACTATTTTATAAAACTAAATTTTTCTACAAACAATGGAAGGATACGAAAGAAAAGAAGGAATGGACAATGATCGGGAAGAGATTTATTCCAAGGCAGTGAGAGCAGGGAAAAGAACCTATTTTTTCGACGTGAAATCAACTCGTAACAATGATTATTACCTGACAATCACAGAAAGTAAGAAGAGATTTGATAACGACGGGAATCAAAATTTCGAGAAGCATAAAATCTTTCTGTACAAAGAAGATTTTGAAAAGTTTGCTGAAGGTTTAGATGAAGTCGTTGCTTATATCCAGGCCGCCATCGGCGGAGAAGCTCCCAAAGCAGCCTACACCGACCCCCAAAAAGAAGAATTCGACGTCGATTTCGATCAGATTTAAAAAATATCACTTTTTATAAAAACCGCTTGTCGTAACAGGCGGTTTTTTTATTCTCCAATGAGATCGCGGACCACTACCGAAGCGATAAAGCACCCGAAGATAGGCGGCATATAAGAGATGGTCCCTACATTGGACTTCTTATTCCGACTCTCTGCCAGGACGATAGCCTCCGGATCGGTAAATTCCGACGAAAAAACCACCTTCACCCCTTTGTAAACCCCCAGTTTATGCAAGCGTTTACGCAACATACGCGCCAGATTGCAATTATAACTTTTCGAAATGTCCGCCACTGCAATTTTCGAAGGATCCAGTTTTCCCCCCGACCCCATCGAACTGACGACAGGCAAGCCCAATTGCAGACTATGATAAATCAGGAATATCTTCGGCGCCAAGGTATCGATAGCATCCACGATATAGTCGTATCGGGCCATTTTCAATACCTCGATCATCCGGTCATCCCGGATAAAATCGTTAATCACATGCAATTTAATCTCCGGATTGATATTCCGGAACCGCCCGGCCATAATCTCCGCCTTGGCTTTTCCCAGATTACAATCCAAAGCCGGCAATTGCCTGTTCTTGTTGGTCAGTTCCACCACATCCCCATCGATAATCGTCATTTCGCCTATCCCGGCCCGGCACAACTGTTCGGCAGCATATGCTCCCACCCCTCCTAAACCGGCGACCAAAACATGAGCCTGCTGCAATTTCTCCAACCTTTCTTTCCCGAGTAACAATTCCGTACGACTCAACCATTCAGGCATAATATAAAATTTCAAAGTATAACATTACAATTTAAACAACCGATCGAAATTCATCCGGACAATATGCTGCAATTCTTCCACAGCGATCCCCCTCCGACGGGCGACTTGCCCATAGACCTCCCCGATCGTAAAATCCGAATTATCCGTTTCGATCAGCAACCGGTCTGCCGGAATTTCAGGTAATACCCGATACACCTGCGACTCTTCGTTCATGGCATGCCTTCCGGCGGAAATATAAAATCCATGCCGCAACAAATCCATCAAGATCTCCCGCCGGTTATTGAATCCGTGCATAATCCATTTCTGATGTGACCGGCATTTCTTATAGGCAGTAATCAATTCCGGGATCGCCCTCACCCCATGAACAATCAACGGCAACCCATACTGTCCTGCAATTTCCGCCTGCCGTTCAAACAGCTTCAACTGCACTTCCACCGGAGCAAGCGCATTCCGGTCCACCCCCGCTTCCCCGACAGCCACAATCTTCCCCTCTGCTGCCGCCAGTTCTATCTTCTGCAACCTTTCCTCCACCCTATCATCGATATACATGGGATGAATTCCCAAAGAAAAGTAAACCGCCCCCTGCCCGGGCATAATCACATTTCCCAGACAAGGATCGACAATATTCACCCCCTCTCCCGGCCGATGTGTATGTACGTTAATCCAATCTTGTGGCATAAGCATCCTTTTACAACCACAAATATACACCATTCCTCCGGATAATCAATCCCCCGCTTTCTGTCAAGCCACACTCCTCCCGCCCCCGAAGGGGCACGTCCTGAGTCTCCCGGGATCCGTCCTAAAGTCACCCCCTAAGTCAATTCTTCTAAAATGGTTTCCGCATCCGCCAATTCTTCTTCCCCCCTTCCCATCTTCCTCAACTCCTCCAGCATCCTTCCGGCCCGCTCCACACATTCCTCCTCCTCCACATAATAATAACAGCAGGCCAGCAATTTCACACTCTCCGCCGAAACGGCCAGGCGATCCAAATTCCGACCAACCACATCCAGCACCTCCTGCAACATCCCCTCATCCCGCGTCACCTCACAGGCATCCAGCAGTGCCAAAAGCAATGCCGGATCCGAAATATCCAGTCTCTGCCTCGCCATCGAACACACGCTCTCCAGAGCATTTTTCACCCTCCGGGCCTCCTCCATCCGTTCCGCCTCCACCCGGCATTCTCCGTACTCCCGGCAAAGCCGCAAAATTTCTTGTACCAACTGTTTCATATTATTAATCAACATCATTAATATCGCGCAATCACCTGATTGTATATCAAGACTTTCACTATTTCCCGATACACTCATACACGAACCCTTGTTCTTTCAGCTCTCCTGCATCATAAATATTCCGCCCATCGATCAGGATACACTGCTTCATCAGTTTCTTCAGTACATTCCAGCCGGGCAAGCGAAATTCCTTCCATTCCGTCAGCAACAAAAGTGCATCTGCATCTACCACGGCATCATACATATCCCTGGCGTATTCCACCCGGTCACCCACTCTGCGCCGGCACTCCGGCATAGCTATAGGATCATACACCCGTACCTTTGCTCCGGCCCGGGTCAGCAAACCGATCATCACCAAAGCCGTAGCTTCACGCATATCGTCCGTCTCAGGCTTGAAAGCCAGACCCCAGATTGCTATGGTTTTTCCCGACAGATCCGGATAATATTTCGCCAACTTATGAAATAAAACCGTTTTCTGGGTCTCGTTCACCTCTTCCACAGCCTCCAATACCCGCATCCGATAACCATTCTTTTCCGCCGTTTTTATCAATGCTTTTACGTCTTTCGGGAAACAGGAACCGCCATACCCACAGCCCGGATAAAGGAACTTACTGCCAATCCGGCTATCCGCCCCGATCCCCTTCCGTACCATATTCACATCAGCACCGACCAGCTCACACAAATTAGCGATATCGTTCATAAAACTGATCCGCGTTGCCAGCATCGAATTGGCCGCATACTTGATCATCTCTGCCGACGGGATATCCGTGAAAATCAAACGGTAGTTATTCATCATAAAAGGCTTGTAAAGCTTCTCCATCAGCCGCCGTGCCTCTTCCGACTCCACACCGACCACCACACGGTCCGGTTTCATGAAATCGTCCACGGCATTCCCCTCCTTCAGAAACTCCGGATTCGAAGCCACATCAAAACTCACTTCTACTCCACGCTTATCCAACTCTTCCTGAATTACCGCCTTTACTTTCCGGGCCGTTCCGACAGGTACCGTACTTTTGGTTACGACCAAAATATATTTATTTATTCCCCGTCCGATTGTATGGGCCACCTCCAGCACATATTTCAGATCGGCACTCCCATCCTCGTCAGGGGGAGTCCCAACGGCACTGAAAACCACTTCCACTTCATCCAACACCTCTGCCAGATCGGTAGTAAACCTCAGACGTCCTGCCTGAAAATTCCGGTGTACCATATCCTCCAGGCCCGGCTCATAAATCGGAATGATCCCTTTTTTCAGGCTCTCTATCTTCTCTTCCATCACATCCACACAAGTCACGTTCACCCCCATCTCAGCAAAACAGGTGCCTGTCACCAGACCGACATAACCCGTGCCTACTATTGCTATATTCATAACACGATTGATTTAAATGAAAAATCCCTTACCGGAAAAACAGTAAGGGAAAACTGGTATATAAACAAAACTATTCAGATCAAAAATGAAGCAACTACTCCAAATGATAATACGACTTAAACCAGGCCACGGTCTCCCTGACGCCTTCCCGGATGTCTTTCGAAGGTTTATACCCCATATCACGCTGTAAAGCCGAAGTATCGGCATTCGTCTGATACACATCTCCCGGCTGCATAGGCAGATATTCTTTCACAGCTTCCTTTTCGCAGGCCGCCTCTACCGCCGCGATAAAATCCATCAGCCGTACCGGCTCCGAATTGCCGATATTGTAGATCCGGTAAGGTGCCGAAGAGCAGGCCGGATCGGGACACTCCGCATTCCAGGCCGGATCGGGTTCGGCCACCCGGTCGATACAACGGATTACACCCTCCGCAATATCGTCGATATACGTAAAATCCCGAAGCATATCCCCCTGATTGAACACTTTAACCGGCCGGTCATGCAAAATGGCATCTGCAAACAGGAAAGGGCTCATATCCGGACGACCCCAGGGACCGTAAACCGTAAAGAAGCGCAAACCCGTCACCGGGATTCCATACAGATGACTATAGGCATGTGCCATCAGCTCATTACTCTTCTTCGAAGCCGCATACAAACTTACCGGATGCGCGATACTATCCTTTTCAGAAAACGGAACCTTCCCGTTCAACCCGTACACACTGCTCGAACTGGCAAACACCAGATGTTCCACCCGGTTCCAGCGACAACGCTCCAACACATTGAAAAATCCGTCGATATTACTCTCAATATAAGCCCGGGGATTCGTAATCGAATACCGCACGCCCGCCTGAGCCGCCAAATGGCAAACCCGGCCGAACCGCTCATTCACGAACAGCATCTCCATAGCCTGACTGTCCTCCAGATTCATACGGATAAACCGGTAGGCCGGCCACTTCCGGCTCTGCACCAGTTTATACCACCCCACCTCTTCCTTCACAATACCGCACTCTGCAAGCCTTCCGTATTTCAACTCCACCTCATAATAATCGTTGATATTATCCAACCCCACCACCTCGTCTCCCCGTTCCAGCAGACGCTGCACGACATAAGACCCGATAAACCCGGCTGCGCCGGTGACCAGTATTTTCATAAAATTTATTTCAGTAATATTATAGAGGAATATCAAATCATTTCCCCTATTTATTCAATTTTTCAGCCAATTCACGTGCCTCAAGAATATTATCCTCTATAGAACAATAAGTCCAACTCCCATATCTACCTATAGAATATATATCATTCTTTTCTAAAATTTCTTTATATTCTTCCACTGTTTCTACACTCTTTTTATTTATGTGAACATAAGCAGGATTCATTAAAACAGCCTCATAGTCTACTAATTTTTGGGTAGTAATAATTCCCATTTTTCTTAAATCACTTAGTATTCGATCCAAATAAAGCCCTTCTTTCAGCATTTCCTGTTTTTGTGAAAAACCAATCTCAACATATAGTGACATCCGGTCTGTATTCATTATATTATCGTAATACCCAATACGATAAAAAATGAATTCCTTTTCAGGCACATATACCCAACTGTTCAGCTTATCATTACCTTTTGAGTCAAAACCTAAATTAAATACTAAAACTTTATTACAAGAAAAAACATCATCAGGATATACTAACTTACAAATGTCTAACAATTGGGGAAATGGTAATGTCGAAACTAAACGGTCATACTTTATTTCCCTCCGGTTAGTAATAGCAACTTTCCGTTCTACATCTACAAATTGCAAAACTTCATTCAAAGACAATTTATCCTGATCTATATTTTTCAATAATGAATAAACATATTCAATTGCTCCTCCCCGGGGATAAGTAAAAAAATGGTTATAGGAAGAATTATCATGAGAACGAAAATTCAATATAATATCTTCCTTATCAGCCTTGGGAAAAAAACGTCCCATAGCATTTACATCCAAAACATCCAAATCACAGGCATAAAGTTTTTCATTATAAGGAATGAGAAATTTTTCTGCAATAGATTTACCCAGATTAGCATAGACCATCTCTTTAAAAGTAGAATAACTATGTTTCCCGGCAGTAAACAAATCATAAAGACATTCGATCAATTCCTCTTTTTCCAATTGATGAATATTTTTTTGAAAAGGAAAATCGATATACTTTCCTTTATAATATATCTGAGTGTGTTTCTCTACCGATAAAAGAGAACTTGCAGAAATATTCTTACAAATATACTTCTCTAACTCAGGGTGCTGAAAATGAAAAAAATGTCCGGAATAATCCCAAACAAATCCATTCCTTTTAATTGTTTTGCAATACCCTCCTGGTTCACTTTCTTTTTCAACTATAAAAAAGTCGTTTTCTATAAAATTAGCATAACTGAGACCCGAAATCCCTGCTCCTATAATCAAATCCATAATTATCTGTATTTAAGAAAACCATTAACCGCCCAATGCATAAAATAATAAATACTTCTCAACAGCCCTAACTTCTCAACTTTATAATAAACCATAAATTGCGGCTTCATAACCTTTTTCTTGTTGCCAGTAGTACTGGTTGAGAATACACGATAAGAAGCCAATACCTCCGGATTTCCATAAGCATAATCAATCCTTTTCAACAGAGTCAACCAAAAAACGAAATCATCACGCATACTTCTCAATGTTTCATCAAAATAAACTTCTCCGGTTTTCTTTTTATCAAACATAGCCGTAAGGCAAGAAATAGAACAAGTTTTCAGCAGTCCCTTATAATTTACTTTTTCCGGTACAATAAAAGGTTTTAGTATTTCCTTACCAACCTCATTAATACGTCTGTATGAAGCATATACTATACCAGCATCTTTTTCCCGTAAAAAACACAATTGTTTTTCCAAAAAAGTACAATCCAATACATCATCTGCATCCAGAAAACAAATATATTGTCCTTGAGAGTGACGTAACCCATTATTACGAGCTGCAGCCGATCCTGCATTAACCTGCCGATATAACTTAATCCGCCCATCTTTTTGACTATATTCTTCAACAATTAGCGGACTATGGTCCTTCGAACCATCATCCACAATTATCATCTCCCAATCATTATAAGTCTGCCCAATCACAGATTCTATCGTTTGGACAATATACTTTTCTCCATTATACATAGGAGTAACAATGGATATTAAATCTTTTACAACCATCAATAATGTATTTTTATAAGAAAATAAAAGAAACTTCTATTAAGATATTCTTATCTGTTATTTCAAATATTAAGAATATCTTTTACCGATACGCCAAGGCAAGTAGCTATTAACATAAGCAATAGTAATCAAATATATCACCAAAACACTCAATGCTTCTACAATTCCATATACAAATGCCTATCCCCTTCCTTCCATATTAAATCAACACTATCATTTCGCATATCCCTTGATTTTATTCCTCTTCAAATAACCATCAATTCATTTCGTAATTCAAGCGGTGTTTTTACATAAGAAATACCCCAAAATTCCTCAACAATCTTTTTCTGTTCAGGAGTTATCAACCGTATATCAGAATCAAAATAACTACATACTTCCTCCAACTCACTTTGATATGTATTTTCATTATCTTCTGTACAAGAGGATAATACATGTTTCTCAACTATTTTATTCTTATAACAAGACTCTACTTTCTGTCTAAAAATATAATGTGGTTTACCTAAATAAATACAATATCCAACATGAGTACCCAGATTATTAGAAATCGTATAATCTGCCAATTCGATTATACTCCGCTGACGGGACAAAAAATTCAAATCAAAACGATGACCAGAAGTTACAATTTTATACCCCTTTTCAATATAGTTGGCTACCAATGTTGTATTTAATGCATCGGTCCAATACAAAGAAATCAATACACTATCATAATCAACTTTTATTCTTTCTATTTCAGCAATAAAATCATTTATATTATAACTTGAATCAGCTCCAATTATCCCATGTGAGGGGAATACCAATAAAACTTTACCTAACTCACTCTTCAATTTCCGGAACTGTTCATCAGTCAGTAATGGACTAGCGTAATGAATATAAGGACCAATAGGTATTATTGTCTTATTTATATTTCCTTCTTTCAAATGCTTAATTCTTCTTGGACCATAAGTTACGATCGAATTTACCGGATAAATCCGATCATCTTTTCTAACTAAATTCCCAAAAAATACTCCATGTTCAATAGAAGCATTCAAACTTCTGCTTACATTCAATCCTGCATATTTTTTTAGAGTATAAGACAATCCATAAAGATTATTATCTATAACCAAATCAGTAGGAGCATAAGGAATTGGCTTTATGAGATTTTTGTAATCAAAAATAGTCAAGTTCTTATTTTCAGCTATAATCTGTTGAAACCGATAACTATTTTTCAAGCTATAAAACTCATTTATCAACGTAAGAACAAATCTGTTTTTTATTGCTAATCTTCTAAGAGAGTGATTCATATTAAAATATAACGGTTTAAATTTCATTGTGATAATATTCGGAAGGAGGATTTTCCAAATCTTCATTAAAAATTGTTCTGTATGGAACCGCACCATGTTTTTCCATTCCGGTCAAAGACTGAATTGAAAAATAGATAAAAGTCAAAAAAATGAATACTTGGGCAACTTGTCTATAACGACGTAACGTCACAAAATGAGCAAAAACAATTACATTGGTATACATTAGATAAAACGCAATTCTTTCAAGTAACAATATACCAACAGAACAGATATACAATACTGACCCTAAAAAATAAATGGTAAGAATTGTATTCGGAACAGATTTTCTATAAACAAAAGCTAATAGTACAGCCATCAGAAAATTATACAAAATACCAAATCCCGGTGTAGCTTCTACGGTATATATATCTACCTTCTCAATATATGCATTATAAAAAGGAATATGAGAAATTATAGCTATAAATACTTGACGCAATATTCCTGTATACTGTAAAAAGAAAAAAGAAACCAATAAAAAAAGCCAAGTATAATATGACAATCTAATATAACGGACAAAATATACAAAAACCAAAATGAATGCAGAAAAATGAAAAGTAGCAGCTAATAAGATACACAGCAGATACCTAATAAATTTTCTATTTTCTATAAAACGAATAGAATAAATAAAAATAGACAACGCAACACCCTGTCTAATTCCATTATTTAAAAAGATCAATAACCCTAACGTAAATGTAAAAAAGATACCCCACTTTAGTATATTATAATAATTTAAAGTCTTAAATATGAAGATAAACGATATCAGAGTAGCAAAAGCAAATACATATATATATCCCGCATAACAATTTAAAAATATACGATTTAAAATAAAATAAGCAGGCTCCCAAAAATATACATTTGCACCATAGAATTGCTTAATACCATAAAAACCAATAACGTAACGTGCATAATCATTACCTACATAAAAACGTAAAGCACAAAAAAATACAACAAATAAAAATGAAAAAATCAACCAAACTTTTCGTTGCAAAGGCAACTCAGTAGTTTCATATTTGTTGGTAAGAAAAAACATTATGAGTAAGCTACCTACATAACAAAAAAAAGAATAAAAATCTAATTCCATTATAATAATATCTTATTCACTTTCATTTTTACCAAAGTCCATGTAAGAAGTGCACTTCCTCCCAATGCAATCACCCCTGCAATTGCAGGTAATAGCATTATATTTATTTCAGATGGAAGTTCTGTATAATTATATAAATAATCGATTATCATTTGATGAAACACATAAATCCCCATACTCAATATTGAAAATTGATAAAAAAATGATTTCAGTCTTCCATTCTTGCTCAATATCTTGTTCACTAATAAAAACAATGATATAACTCCACAAAATTTATACACGCTAGATATGCCAAAACGGATAGCAGCATTGAATGATGCACCAAAACTTGACCATTGTTTAAGAACTTCATAGTAACTTATAAATGAAAACAGACTAATGAATATCAGCAATATAATCCATCGCCATTTCAAAAAATTCGAAAATATCACATTCCTGTAAAAGCAAATATAAAATCCTAAAACAAAATAAAACAAGTATTTAAACGCCATGAAAAATCCCCCAAAAGATACAGAAATATAGCGGGACAAAACACACAATATAAATGAACATAAAACAACAATCCAAAAATTATTTATATACTTAAATAAGACAAAACCTATTATAAAACACCAAAATAACATCGGTAAAAACCACAAATGTCCTACGCCATTGAGTAATTCACCAAAAAATTGCCAGCCAGATTCAAAAACAACCTTATTTAATGCAAACGCATATACAATTCCCCAAACAATAGCGGGAATTATTAATCGACGACATTTTTTTTTCAGTAAAGAAAAGAAAGTATAATCCTTTATCTGTGAAGCAAATAAAAAACCAGAAATAAAAGTAAACATTTCCAACATAATAGCATAAGCCCCCCTCGCAACCCAAACATATATATAAGTAGCCTCGCCAAACTCATAAACGAAAGGAACTTTCCATGCACCTACAAAAAAAGCTGTCGAATGATAAATAATTAACCACAAGATGACAATAAAACGAAGAATAACAATATCATCAAAACATTTTTTATTCATACGATACTTTAAGACGATCCAACATATCACAATAAGCTTTTAACATCTGATCAAACGAAAACTCATTTTCAAAACGTTTTCGAGAATTTTCTCCCATTGTTTTCCAATCATATTTAGACAAATCATTTAAAACATTTACTAAATCAGAAACTGTTGGCTTTATTAAAATACCATTATAAAAAGATGTAACTTGTTCAGGAATACCGGAAATATTAGTACTAATAATAGGTAATCCGGCTCTCATAGCTTCTATAATAGAAATGGGAAGTCCTTCATTATTACTCATTAAAACAAAAATATCCTCATCAGTAATTCTACTATGAATTTCTTCATTCCGTACATTACCGTAAAAAGTCACCTGTTCTTCTAATCCATACTGAACCACTTTATTCTGTAAAACAGCCAAATCAGGTCCTGTTCCAAATAAGGATAAATGAATTTCTTTGCTTTTCTCTCTATCCATAAGATGTAAAGCCTCAATGATCAAATATTGGCCTTTACGTTCACATATAGATCCGGTAGAGCATAAATGATACTTAAAAGCATCTTTCTTTTCTCTCTTTATTATCGGTTTATCATCTATACCATTGTGAAAAAAAACAGTTTTATTAATATCTACTCCGGGATTCTCTAATAAAAAATTTTTTTGTCCGATACGGGCTATAAAAACAAAACAGTCAAGAGAACGAATAATATAATCAATCCTTCTATCCAAATATTTCAGAAAAAGCGTGTTCTTCAATTTAGGATAAGACTTCAGAAACATTTCCCACCGTTTCCCATCCGTATGAAAAAAACAAACTTTTTTAGCCGAAGATTTTATATTTTTCAAATAAGCATAACAAGCATCCTCCTCATGGAATACAACAATGTCTGGTTTCCGGTTGAGTTTTTTATATATCCTGACCAAACGGTTGGCATTACGAATATAGCGCAATAAAAACAGAATAGAAGTGTACCTATTTTTCCTAAGCCATTGCTTCAGTTTGGAACGAAAAGTCAACCCTTTTGAAAAATCCACCTCCGCAGACTTTCCATTAGAAACCAAATAATCATAAGTAAAAATCTCTAATTCATAACCGCGTGCCCTCAGATACTCTTTATTCTTTAATAAACGCCTTAAAGTCCCTGTAGGACCGATTGCCGCATTTATATAGTTTGGAAAAATGACATCAACTTTTTTCATACAAAATAGATTAATTATATCTAACATCCTAAATTTCAAGTATGCTCTAATCTTTCTATCTTAAACATAATTCTCAGACGATAAATTAACTCCCCCAAATAAGAAGCCACGGTTAAAAGAACAAACGAAGTAACAGAGGTCAAATAATCCATAAAATACATCCCGGCCAACAAACTCAAATAAACAGCAGTCGTCACAATAATACTATATAAAACATACTTTGTGTACCCCAATGCCACCATTAGGTTAGAAGAAATAAAACTACTAACTCCAACTATAACAGGAGCTAATAAATACAAACGAATAGGCAATAAATCTATCTCTTCATCAATAAAAAAATGTACAACCTGAGGTAAAAACAGATTCAATACAATAACTAATCCCAAAGTACAAGCAAATAAAACAAGGACTGTTTTTCTAAACAACAATACATTCCTTTCTTTAGCTATTTTAGGAAATAAAACTGTTCCGACAATTCCGGCCGGTTTTAGAATTACATTCATAAACTTAGAGCCCAAATCATACACAACCACATCACTCATCCCTACCCAGGAGCCCAGCAAAATATAATTTAACTTATCTTTTATTGTACAGATTACATCAGTAAAAAAAATGGGGGAAGCATCTTTCAAATAATATTTCATATTAGCATAGGATGGCAAACGGAATACTATTTTTTCCCGTACAAATACCACATACAATGCCAAAATACCTCCAATAAAATAGCCTACAGTAAACAACAAGGGTACATAAACATAATCCTCAGTAGTCGTTATGCACAAAAAAATCAAAACAATAAAAATAGACCGAATAACAATATTCACAATGGTTATATATTTCATCTTCTCAATACCCTGAAAAAAATATTGAGGAAATAATAACTCATTAAAAGTAAGTCCAAACGAAAAAACAAAAAGCCAGAAATGCTGTCGATAAGCCGGTATTAACCCTATTACGATAATATAAATACCCAAACAAAATAACCACAATATCGCCTGAAGCGTTAAAATGGTAGACATAATCTCTGACAACTTCTCCTTATTGTCCCTAAAAACAGATATATGCCGCGCACTCACCCGCTTAAAACCAAAATCGACAAGTATAGAACAATAACTGGCAACAATTTGTGCTGTAATCACCCAACCATACAAATCACTACCCAACACCCTCACTAAATAAGGATAGGTAATTAATGGAGCAAGCATTACAAAGATTTGTAATATAGAGATATAAGTAAAATTCTCAAATAATACAGAATGACGTTTCAATAACTCCCTGTACTTTACAACTCCCATACCTAGTATCAACAAATTATCCTTAAGTAATTATTTTTGTGCCTATCATTCACTTCCAACAAACCTCAATTCAAACGGAGTACCTTTCTCCAAATCCTGGTTCACCTTCCTGCTCAGACATTCATTCAGATACTTCGGATGCAATCCACATCCCGGACGGATAGAACGAAGATTGGAGGTTGTCAGCCTATCTCCTTTCTTCATATCCTCGCAAATAAACAACGAACGGCAACAATCGCGCCCACTGATTGCATTCACATCCGTAGGATATAAAACTTTTCCCCTTACCATTTCAACTTCACGTATGGTTTTTACCATATCGGCAAATTCAGCCGGTTCCATTGAAAATCCGCTATCCGGACCTCCCATTTTACGATCCAGTATCAAATGTTTTTCCACCACTGTTGCACCCAATGCAACCGCTGTTACTGCTATGGTATTAGTCATGGAATGATCCGAAACACCCACCTTTACTCCAAACCGTTGCTTCATATCGGGAACAGTAAGCAAATTCGCCTTTTCCAAAGGAGCCGGATAAGCCGAAGTACATTTCAGGAGAGTAATATCCTGATTGTTCACCTCCCGGCATACTTTTAATGCCAGTTCAATATCTTCCGGGGTAGCTACACCGGTAGAAATAATCATCGGTTTACCTTTGCTTGCTGCATAACGGATCAGATTGATGTCCGTAATTTCAAAACTAGCTATTTTATAAATTGGATTATGAATGCTTTCCAAAAAATCTACGGCAGTAAAATCAAAAGGAGTAGAAAAACATTCCAACCCCAGAGCATATGCATATTCAAACAACTCCGCATGCCATTCCCAAGGTGTATAAGCTTCTTTATATAACTGATACAACGAATATCCATCCCATAAACCTCCTTTTTCGATGAAACAATCTTTATCCGAATCTATTGTAATCGTATCAGCCGTATAAGTCTGCAATTTCACAGCATCCGCACCTGCTTCTTTTGCCGCAGCTATTGTCTTCTTTGCCAGGGATAAGCTACCGTTATGGTTAGCCGATAATTCCGCAACAATAAAAGTTTTATCATTTTCCATCAAATCTCTATTAAAGATGTTATTTTTCTATATCTTTTTCCCAGACATTGCACACGTTGACAATCAACGTATTCATGATTAATCCAGGCATGAAGTAAAGCAGGTACATTAACGCCGGCAGCTTCAGAGAATATATAACCGCCTCCAAAACGAGGATTGACATCTATCACATACAATTTTCCTTCAACATTAAGAAAATCACAATCCATATTTCCTTGATGCTGAAACAAAAAAGACAACTTTTCCGCAAGAATTTCTGCTTCCGGGAAACAAACCATTTCAGCAACATCCGTTTCCCCTCCCCGCATTTCCAATTTCTTCTTAACAACACACAATCGGTATTTCCGGTCCAAATCATTTATAATATCCATACCATATTCGTCAGAAAATAACATTTCCTGATAGACTACATTCAGATCCGGATTTTTAACTGCACCTAAAAATGAAGGAAATGAAGCCTGACCGGTATTATTATAATTCTTCAAATCATCTTCAGAATGGACAACAGCCAATCCTTTAGAACCCATTCCCCAACGATTTTTTATAATCAATGGATAATGTATCCGGCCTGCTTTAAGATCTGTTTGCAGTTTGTCAACTTCTATATAGGTCAATGGCGTATAAATTCCATTGGTGATCAGATACTCATAAAACAAATATTTATCCAGACAAAGCAGGGCTTTATCGTAAGGTAAACCGATCAAATGACAACCTGCATTCTCAAGTAAAACCTCATTTCCAGATAAAACGACAACCTCAATATCACTCAAAGTCAGCACATAATTTATTTCATGCTCACATATGAATGATGTTAAAACATCCATATATTCCTCAGAACCATACAAAGGCATTTTTAAAGAAGTAAACTCTTTGTAAGTCTCAAGAATCAGATCATTATTATCACCTATATAAACTTCAAAATAAACCTTGAACAAATCAATTAAATACCGCTGACGACCCGGACTTAAAACCAAGATTTTCTCCATATCACCAGTTAAAAATTTCAATGAAATTATCAAAATTGCTTCCCTCTCTGAGAGAAATGAATTCATTATTTTTTAGAATTGCTATATGAGGTAAGAATTGTATAAAATTTGCCCCCATTACAAAAGTGTAGCCTCCAACGTTATCTATTTCCAAAAAATCTCCCTGATGAACTTGACGACAAGTTTCTGTTCTTACCAGAACATCAGATTCCATACAGGTAGAACCTGCAAAATCAATTCTCTTCGTTTCAACATTGTCAATAACACGTCCGCTGATTATTTGAAATGGTATTTTCATTGTATGCATAGATGGACGGATATGAAACATATTACCGTCAACCTGTGCAATCCAACGGTTACTCCGTTTCTTTACATCAAAGACTTTTGTTATATAAGCCATTGAAGAAGCAGCCACAGACATTCCCGGCTCTATTACCAAACAGGGCCTATTTTCACAAAACCAACGGTTTGTATGAAGCTTTGCAATTATTACTTCTGCATAATCCTTATAAGAAGGTGTTGCATAACCAAACATACCGGGAGGTACTGGTCCAAAAAATCCGCCTCCAATATTGATGTATTTAATATCTAATTTATAATGATGCTGTATTTCAAATAACTTATCAATGATCTGGACATAATTATTTATTGCCCTATTCTTGGATGAAGTATGGCCATGTAATGAAATTATTTTACAATTAATTTTTGTCAAACGCTCTATAGCCTTATCTATTTCATCCTCCATAAAACCAAAACGACCACTTTCCTCCTCTCCGTAAATTGCAGAACAACCATTTTCATCCTTAATGGAAACATTGACACGTAACCCTATTTCAAACTGATTTTCAGGATATATTTCTTTCAAACGTTCCAAATAATCTATTTCATAATCACTATCAATATTAATAACAGATCCATTTAAAAGTGCAGTAACAAATTCACTTTCCCGTTTAATTGGTCCGTTAAAAATAATCTGATTCCCGGTAAAACCTACTTTCAAAGCTATCTGATATTCCAAAAAAGAAACCACCTCTGCATAACACCCCTGCTCCAGAGCTAACTTGCACAGATACGGTAAATAATTAGTCTTAAATGAATATCCGACTACAATATTCTGATATAGTGATTTAAAAGCAGCCCGAATATCTCTCAGATTATTCAAAAATAAATCTTCATTAACCAAATAAGCCGGAGTCCCTATTTCCAGTTCCAGTTTCTTACATTGTTCAAATGTATACATATTGCTTATAACCTTTCAAATATCTCCAAAATCTTAGTAACCTGATTTTTATAATCAAAATCAGGAATAATTACCTTTTCCCTGGAGGTAAATATTCTATCCATATTCATTTCAAGACTATTGTCCCGCAGATAACCTAAAGGATAAATGATATGTTCATCTTTTAAATAATTGTAATATTCATACTGATTATCTACATAATAACCAGCTGCAACAGGTAATTTACAAGCCAATGCTTCGTTGCAAATTGTACTCGCAGAAAAGATACCCAGATCCGCCTCGTTAAACAATCTGACGATTTCCTCTGCAGACACCCGCCTATATACCTTAACCCTCTTTTGATAAACCGGATCGACAACAACCGTATCACCTGCAATGACGCTTACCTCCAAAGGCTTATCCGTCAGGACCCCCAAAACCCGGTCAGTCAAACCGTAAGGATCAGCCCCTCCCAAAGCCACCACTACCTTATCGATTGTATCACTATTTCGTAAACGGACATTATTTATGAAAGGCTTTCTTAAAAAAGCCCACTCCATACCGCAATAAATCTCTGTAAAAGGTTCGGCTGAATAATCCGCAGGATGACAAGGATCCGGACAAAAAATCACATCACAATAAAAATGACGGGTATGAATATCATCAATACAAATCAGCTTACATCCTTTTTCTTTTATCTGTTTCTGAAATGATGTATCATAATAGTAATTGTCTAAAACAACAATCTCATCGCCGTTCAAAAGAGATAAAAAATTTTCAAACTGGTTTTTCAATCCAACCAAAGGTATATACTCACATACCTTATTCATTTCCTGCAATTGATAGGACGTCGGTGACAAAGTCGTGAAAACACAGTTGAAATTCTCCCGCAGCATATCGGCCAAAGCCAGTGACCGGATAAAATGGCCATAACCGATATCTGCCCCCGCATCAGCCCGGAAATATATCTTTCTTTTACTCATATTCTGTTATCAAAAGTTCTATTTCTGCCCTATACATCTAGCCAGATAAACTGGTGCAGTCAACAGAGACTTGCCAGGGAAGAGGAATAATGTTTCAGCATTTGCACCTGTCAAATCTAATACAACCGGCATCGGTACGGAAAAATCTTCTTATCTGGTATGTAATAATTGATATTTCATTTCTGCTAATTTCCAGTCTGTCAATGTATCCAAATCCTGGACTTCCAATTCCGATAAAATTATTCCACCAGTATTGGCTCCCCAAAAATCTTTATGTTGATAAAAAGGCTCTACTTTCGATATGTAAAACTGTCCGGCATCATGATAAATCATTTCTAAATCCTGAGAACGGCTTTGTATGTACTCCGGCCATACCATCCGGATTCTTCCATCCTCAATTTTTAATCCCCTCTGTACCGGATAGGAATAGGCCACTGCCGTAAAAACCGAGTCAAAATGATTCTCCGTCAATAAATGATAGGCATCTTTCAAAACGCTTGCAGTAACGAACGGAGCTGTGGAATATATACAGCACAAGGTATCGTATTCGATACGCTGTTTTTTATAACATTCCAACACTTCCAGCATGACATCCGCAGTCGTTGCATAATCATTCGCAGTTTCCGCCGAACGCATAAACGGAACCTTTGCGCCGTACTGCCGGGCAACCATTGCTATTTCTTCGTCGTCTGTCGACACCATTACTTCATCGAACAAACCGGATTCCAAAGCGGCTTCTATCGAATAAGCAATAATCGGTTTACCCATAAACGGTTTAATATTCTTCCGGGGAATCCGTTTACTGCCTCCCCGGGCCGGTATGATTGCTATGTTTTTCATCGATTCACAAATTCTTTTACCTTACTGATCACATACTCCTGTTCCTCGTCCGTCAAAGTCGGGAACATCGGCAGACTCAGGCAATGGCGGTAATATTCTTCCACCACCGGCAAATCACCCGGCTTATTACCCCGTTCCCGATAATAAGGCATCAGATGGACAGGAGCATAATGTACCTGGGCATAGATCCCGTTTTCGTGCAGATAATTGTACAATCCCAAACGATCGGGTACCTGAACGACATATAAATGGTAGGCATGGTAAACCCCGGAAGCTATAAAAGGCGTTTTTATCTCCCCGATGTTACGGAAAGCTTCCGTGTATCGGACTGCAATTTCCTGCCGGCGTTTCAGCCCCTCATCAGCACGTTTTAGTTGTGAAATTCCCAAAGCGGCCTGGAAATCCGTCAGCCGGTAATTAAAACCCAACTCCCGCATTTCGTAATACCAACCACCGTGATTTTCACACAGATACGCCGGATCTTTGGTAATGCCATGGGTCCGCAACAAACACAAACGATCGTACAGTGTTTTATTGTTCGTTGTCACCATTCCGCCTTCTCCCGTTGCAATATGTTTTACAGGATGAAAAGAAAATACGGCTACATCGGCATAACGGCCATTTCCACACAATTGCTTTTCGCCCTTACTGTCAGTGAAATATCCGCCCGGAGCATGACAGGCATCCTCCAGTATCCACAATCCATATTCGTCGGCCAGCTTTCTGAATTCTTCCATCTGATGCGGATACCCCGCAAAATCCACCGGAACGATACCCTTGAAAGTGCCCTTCGGATGAGCTGCAAGCAATTCCCGTAATTTCCGGATATCCATCAGATAGGTATCCCGGTCAATATCACAAAACACCACTTCACCTCCGCAATAGCGGATACAGTTGGCACTGGCTGCAAAAGTCATCGGCGTCACGATCACTTTATCCCCCGGTTTAAGTCCCAAACTGCTCGCTGCCAAATGCAATCCGGCCGTAGCATTGTTCACGGCAACAGCATAACGGGCATTGACATAGCGGGCAAACGCCTGTTCAAATTCCGCAATTTTCGGCCCCTGCGTCAGATAATCCGACTTCAGAGTCTCTACGACAACCTGTATATCCTCGTCCGTAATATGCTGATGACCGTATGGAATAAATTTCCGAATCATTTTACTTCAAAATTTGGATCAACAAACTCTTTTATTTTAGCACGCAATGTTTCTACCGTTTCCCACTCCTCATTCTGGTCGGAACTATAATGGAATCCCTGGGGTACAGGAACGGCCTGATGATGTTGCAAATACTCTTCCCTTTGATGTTTGAAAGATACTGAAGGAAGAATGGCATAATACTGTCCTAAATCAATAGTATTCAAGGCATCTGTAACTGTGATCATTTCTTCATGCAGTTTTTCACCCGGACGAATTCCCACTTCCACCAAAGGGATGTTCGGAGCAATCGCTTTAGCCACATCTACAATATGATAGGAAGGAATCTTCGGTATAAAAATTTCTCCACCCAAATGATGTCCGATAGCATACATCACCAAATCCACGCCTGCCTGTAAAGAAATATTGAAACGGGTCATCCGCATATCCGTAATCGGCAGTTCTTTAACGCCATTATCACGCTTATGGATAAAAAATGGAATAACCGATCCCCGGGAACCCATGACATTTCCGTAACGAACCACAGAAAATTTAATGTCTTTCGAGCCACTGATATTGTTAGCAGCTGTAAATAGTTTATCGGAAGTCAATTTCGTTGCTCCGTATAAATTGATCGGCGCACAGGCCTTATCGGTCGATAAAGCCACCACGTGTTTCACTCCGGTTTGCAAAGCTGCGTTAATCACATTCTGAGCTCCGTGAATATTGGTCTTGATACACTCTTCCGGATTGTATTCGGCCGTATCAACCTGCTTGATAGCCGCTGCATGGATAATCACATCGACCCCTTCACAAGCCCGCTTCAACCGTTCCCCATCCCGGACATCTCCGATAAAAAAACGCAATTGAGGATACTTCGATTCCGGATATTTCTGCTTTAGCTCAAACTGTTTCAATTCGTCTCGGGAATAAATAACAATTCGCTTCACCTCCGGATAACGCTTCAGAATGGTTTCCACAAACTTTTTACCGAAAGAACCCGTTCCTCCGGTAATTAACACTGATTTACCATTTAACATTTCAAATTGGAATTATAAGTCACTAAAAACAGTATCCCGGAAAAGGATAAAACTGTTCCAGAATACCGTCAATTTTCTAACAATGATGTATATAAAATAAATTATGATGTAAGGATTAACATGAATGGTATTAAAAAAAGGTGCCTAAAGTTATTCCTCCACAGGCGATGGAGCCGGGGTGTCGGTAGAAGAATCAGAGTCGGCGGTCTCATCGGATTTCTTACAGGAACGGCGACAGACAACCACGTTGTGTAATTCGGCCACCAGCTGGTTGATACGGTCAATGATGTACTTGTAGGCTGCATCACCGTTCACAATAGCAAGGGCGTTAACCATTTCGCACAGCTTTCCGAAAGTCATCTGTGCTGCCTCGCGGGCTACTTTGGCAGCGCCCATTGCGGCTTCGGAGATGGCATCCGAACGGATGAGCATAATCTGTTCGAACTGTTCGTTAGCCGAACGAAGGGTACTCACCCAATACCCGGCAAACAACGTTTGGATATGGGCGGCATTGGCTTCGAGCTTCAGTCCTGCATCAGATTCTTGATCGCTCCGGTTTCCTGACGGTAAGGCATAGCCGGGATGTTCCGGCCATACTTATCGACCAAAACCAGCAGTACCTCACAGATATCCGAACTCATCCACCGAGGCCTCTATACATTTCAAATTCTGTATATCCGTTCCCCCGATAGAGGTAAACCTTCCATACGTTTTTTCATCCTTTATCTTTCCATGATTAAAAAGAATATTGATTACCGGATATGAATCGCATAGAAGAAAAAGCTCACCCCTATGCCGATGAAATACCACAGATGGAAATCTGCGACACCGAAGCGGTCGTACCTGGTCAGCAGAAAAGCGATAGCATCACTACCCACAATGACAGCCAGGGTTCCCATCAATGTCGTCGGAATGAAACGTTCGTATTTTCAGACAAAGTAAAAATAAAAATCATCCAGCCAACGACAGCACCGATCAAAAATGGAGCCAAATGTCTAAGCATAAACACCTATATTAAAGATTTACAATTCGTAAAAATTTACCTTATCACCAGATTTCTCCATCACAAATCCCCTACAAAATCTCCTTCCATCTATCATCTATTATTTATCATCTATCTTTGTCGCTACCGGGAGAATCGAACTCCCGCTCCCGAACCATCGTAGCGGCGTTGCCTTCGGGGGTTTCCCCACCGGATTGGATACCGGTTCACGCCCGGTCTGTTACCCTACGCGTGTAGCAACCCACGGCGACGCCACCGGGAGACTCTTTTACGTCCAAGAATGAAAAGGAGCTCGGTCAGCCGGGAGAAGAAATAAACTGAAAAGAAAACTATCGTTTAGAATGATAGATAAGATTATAAAACACAGAACATATTGAAAATTTGAATTGATCGTACAAATTTGTCGGCAATATGTTTACAAAAAAAACGAACGATTAAATTTGTAATAAAAAATAGCTGGGGAGGTTAATGAATAAATTTTGAAAAGATTGATTAGGTGAAGATTATAAAATAGTCAGAAAAAGAAAAGAGATTCGAAACATAACTGTTTTAATCGTTCGTTTTTTTAACATTCGAACTACTTGATTATCTCTTTGTAAGAACAGGGAACAAAGATACATATTAAATTTGTTGTGTACAAATTGAATCTGGAATTAATCCGGGAAAATCAAATAAAAAAATCCCGGAATCGTGGTCTGTAAAACACCAAAATTCCGGGGAATAGTATGTAGAGAAAAATTATTATTGTTTCCGACACATAATGTTCAGAATCGTCTTATCGGTCTGTTCCATACCGGTGGTACCGATGATTCCGACATTGCGGATCGTTTTTTCAATATCTTCTTCAATAATACCGTCATTGTGAGTTTTGATTCCTTTCATGGATAACAGAGCGGCCTGTACGGCAGCAGAAACGCCGGAATATACTTTCAGGGCACAACCTTGTTTCGCTCCGTCACACATCATTCCGGTCAGGTTGGAACACATAGTCTTAATAGTGTTGACTACCTGTTCGTAGGTTCCCCCCATCAGATAAGTAATCGCCGAAGCAGCTCCCGTACCGGCAATCAGAATTCCACACAAAGCAGAAAGGTGTCCCATATAATAATGGATATGGGCAGCTACCAGATTACTCAAAGCCAAGGCCCGGATCAATTGCTCCCGGGAACAACCGAATTGTTCGGCAGCCACGACGACAGGAAGATAAACCGTAATTCCCTGATTTCCACTACCGGAATTAGTCATCACCGGTTTCTCACAACCGTCCATCCGAGCATCGGAAGCTGCGGTGGCACAAATCAAGGCATTGTTCAAAAAGTCGTTTTCCAACAACCCTTTGTCGATATTTTCTTTTAAGGTCTTACCGATCTGCAGACCGTATTCACTCTTCAAACCTTCAGCCGAAATCGCTTTGTTCATTTCAGCACCTTCCAATACAAATTCGATCTCTGCAACGTCGATCCGGTGGATAAATTCCCAGATCCGGGCTATACTTAATTCAGCACGATCGCTCTTTTCGGCAGCTACCGGCGTAAAATCTTTACGATAAACTGCTTTCCCGTTCTTTTCAACCAGAATAATATTGGTATGTCCGTGGACAATCACTGTTTTTACCGTATCGTTGCCTTTCTTACAGATGGCTTCTGCATACAATTTATCGGGAGCATCTTCTTTCAAATGGATAACGACAGCCTGCTTGTCCAATAAAGATTTAGCAACAGCCAAATTATTACAAGCAGAAACTTCCTTCAATACTTCCAGGCCGTATTCAGTCTTTCCACAAACAGCACCCAAAGCAGCGGCGATAGGCAGTCCGGTCATACCGGTACCGGGAATACCTACTCCCATTCCGTTCTTATAGATATTTCCACTGACGAACACTTCGATATGTTCCGGAACACCACCCAATTCCTCTTTACATCGGGCACAAGCTAAGGCACAAGCAACCGGTTCCGTACAACCTAATGCCGGAATCGTTTCCATTTTCAGTACTTCTATGATTTGTTTATCTGTAGCCTGACACATAAAATTTTATTTTTGATTGATGAAGCAAAATTATTTCTTTTTATCATATCCACTCCTCCGACCTCCTGTATTAACGCTTTTTTAACTTGATTTACATCATCAAAGTAGTCTTTTCCCGGGGATTTCCAACACAAACAATGACCAATATCGTCACTCTCAAAAGCACACCTTAACCCGTCTGCGAGTCGACCCCAATGTTCCCTCCGAATCTCTGAATAATCATTTTATTGACGAACAAACACACTTTATCCAGGCGGCAAGATCAAGAAAATATTTCACGATTTACTCTAAATTCCTTATCTTCGCAAAAAATTTTAAATCATGAATAAATATTTATTCTTTATATTATTCCTTTTTCCGGTCCATTTGTTTGCACAAGAAGCAGATACCCTGATCGTGGAAGCAGAACCGCATTACGATATTCTTCAGGAACTCAGGACGGAAAGTCATAACGGCGGACAGGTAATCCTCGACAGTGACACACCGATAGACAATTTGCTGCAATGGCACATCCATCTGAATGAGAAAAAGAAAACTTTTACAGGTTACCGGATTCAAATCTATTCGGTCAGTTCATTCGGCTGCAACATCGAAAACCTAAAGGAAATGCGGAATAAGTTCGAAGAAACTTTCCAAGACATTCCGGCCTATTTGAAATATTTCGATCCGGATTTCAAAATCCGGGTAGGTAATTACAGAAACCGTTTGGAATGTATTCCTGATTTACACCGGATCCGTAAAATTTATCCGGCCAGTTATGCCGTAAAAACAGAGATTTCCCTGGATGAACTGAAACGAATCCCGATGCAGGATATCGTGACCGGGACAGAAACAGCGGAATAACCGGAATCAACTGAAAGAAATACTGAGTTCACGTTCAATCCGTTCACGCTCCTGAGCTGTTTTTTTCATCAATTCCTGATAAACAGACGAATCAGGATCTGTAGGTCGGTGTAATAAAGTCTTGTTTATTTTATCGATACGCTTCATCCACGCTTCGGTTGCCGAAGTCATATACAGGGACTGAAACTTCTCCCAGATATATTCGATTCCTTGCGGAGAGATGTGTAACATATCTTCTGTATAGAAACGATAATCCCGAAGCTCGTCCATCACGATCTCATAAGAAGGGAAATAAGAGACATAATCCAGCCTTTGCTTCAATTTATCGATGGCCAGCAACAATACCGCTTTACTCAACTGGTTGGCATGTGCTCCGTCTTTCCAATGCCGGATAGGGCTCACGGTGAACAGCACCCTCATATCCGGATAACGACTGTGCAGGCGGGACAATAAATCGGTATACACTTGTTCGATATCTTCGGGGCTTAATCGGAAACGCTCGAAATCAGTGGCCGGAAATTTATGACAATTGGCAACGACTCGTCCCAACTGCCGATGACGGTATACCCAGGCAGTTCCCCAGGTAATCACCAGGACATTTGTCGTTTTTAAATGAGCTACCGATTTTTCCAATCTGGAATTTATACGCTGTAAACAGTCCCCGGCTTCCCTGGCGGAAAACCGTCCATGATGGCTCAGACTCACCCATAGTTCCCCGTTTCGTAATAAATCGGCTTGCGAGAATCGTTTACCGGCCAATAACAACTCCAGCGTATCAGCCACAGACAGGGGATTATATACAATACCACAAGGATTGATATCCGTCTTGAACCTGAAATATTCCAGCTTCGCTCCAACATTTTCGACAAAGCAGGAACCCAGCATCATGAGCCGGGTCGAATAATCGATCCGAAACGAAGGTTTATCCAATTTGACAACAGTCTGTAGTTCCATTTTTTCCACTAATTTCATCACAAAGGTAAGTCACCTTTTCGTTTTTACCTTTTACTTTTTACTTTATTTTCTATCTTTGCAGAACAATTTTTGTACAATGAGCTTTATCACCATCCTATTAATTGCAATCGGTCTTTCTATGGACAGTTTAGCGGTCAGTATCAGTGGCGGCATATGTATGAAACCGTTCTGTATCAAGAAGTCTCTGAAAATGGCTTTGACCATGGGGATATTCCAGGGGGGTATGACCTGGCTGGGATGGGCGATGGGTATTCATTTCAGTAATTATATCACCGATTTCGATCACTGGATCGCCTTTGTTTTATTGAGTTATTTAGGTGGAAAGATGGTCTACGAATCCTTCAAAGAAGAGGATAGCCACCTGATTACCTTTTCTAGCCGGATGCTTTTCACCCTCGGCGTAGCGACCAGTATCGATGCCCTGGCTGTCGGCGTGAGTATGGCTTTTCTGAAAACGGGCATCTGGTTTCCGGCTTCAGTTATCGCTTTCACTACTTTCTTCCTTTCTTTCAGCGGAGTGATCTGTGGCTTCCGGTTCGGAAAAATCAAAGGCCTCAAAGTAGAACTACTCGGAGGCCTTATCTTAATTGTAATCGGTGTTAAAATACTGATCGAACATACTTTATTGGATTAAAGATCGTCAGAACAAAGGGACGGGGGTATTGTTCCCCAAAATAGAACAATATCCCCGTCCCTTTGTTTTCCATATACGACACCCGCATACGCAGACCGCTCCATACCAATACAAGAACCACCCCCAAACAGATACAAGTCACAACAAACCACAACAACAAAGTCATCTTCCCGCAACTAAACATAAATATCCATCCCGCAACGGGCAAAAGTGCCACAGCAATTGCAACGAGCCAAACATTACTGCGGAATATCAGACTATCCGTTCTTTTTACAGCACCACAGACAAAACTTTTTTTCCACCAATCTACCAGTTCCCCCATTAACATACTGGCAGGTATGAGCAATGGGAATATGTACCTCATCTTCTTTTCCGGCAATAAGGACAGCAAAACAAGTGCCACCAACATCCACAACAATGGCAATAAATACAATTTATTATGTCTCAATTGCCTATTCCATACAGGCAGGACAGTTGCCGTAATCAGCAGACCTGCCCACACCCCCGATTCTAAAAAAAACTTCCAATAATAATACCAGGGACGTACATTATAACTAATCCACGCCTCCGATTCCTTTTCCACAACCGCAGCCAGTTCATTCGGATAAGATAAATGAATATATGCAAACCATCATCCTCCCACCACCAATGCAATCACACACATTACGCCAATCGCAACCCGACACCCCTTGATACAAGGTCGCATCACAAAAGCAAACGCTATAACAAACGGCAGCAAGAGAGCATAAACAGACACCGGCCCTTTACTCATGATGGAAAGACCCGCCAGCACACCCGCCACGATACAATGACGCCACTTCCCGCCCATTCCTTTTATTGCCACCGCCAAATGATATACCGCCCCCAGCATAAATGCATGACAGTATATATCCCACGATGCCGTACGTCCCATCAGTATCACATTATGGCATGTACACAAAATCAGCGCAGACACAAAAGGAGCAACTCCTAAAATGTTTTTTACAAAACAATAAAAGTAGAACACCAAAAGGAGGGCTGCCAAGCCTGCCACACCGCGTTGCCACCCCAGATTGTCAGGAGCTATCATCTCAACAACGGCAGTCAGCCATGTCGGCAACGGTGGTTTCTCCAAGCGCAATTCACCATTCATCGTCGGAGCAATCCAGTTGCCGTCATAAACCATTTCTCGGGCAGTAACTATATTTCCTGACTCCATTATGTCCGGCACCAATACTGAATTGTCCACAAAGAATGTCGTCAGACAGACCAAACACAAAAGCACCCATCTATCAATACTCATAAACAAACGCATCATTAATTTCAGTGGTCAATATACTGAAAAAAGCAAACAACCTAATCATTCCACACAAAAAAAAGCCGCCCTGTTCAAGAGCGGCTCCATATAGAATCAATCGTTCTGCACCATATTCGGATTCGAAGTCATTTCCTGTGTCGGAATCAGGAACTGCCACCGGATATCGCCGGCATCCACCTTCGCAGGCTTAAGGAATGTCTCTTCATGTCCCTTATCTGTACGGTCAAGCGACAGATTCAAACGCTTCATATCCATAAAGCGGAATCCCTCTCCCAAAAGTTCCAGACGACGCTGCAACATCACCTCTTCCACCAAGGCATTCCCTGTCACATCCGGAAGCTTATATTTCGGATCGCGGGCACTTACCAGCTCATACAGGACTTTCGCTGCTTCTTTGCTCTGGTCGGAGCGAGCCAACCCTTCTGCCTCAATCAGATACATTTCGGCTGCACGCATATAACAATAATCCCCGGACCAGTTGGCATAAGACGGCAGACGGAATTTATTCACCGTATAAGGAGGAACTTCAAATTCACCATTGTCACTATCCAATGTCGCACCGTCGGCACCGACACATACCGATTTCCTCACATCGCTGTCCTTCATCGCATCATACAACTGCGAATTTATCCGCTTTTCATTACCGAGCTCATTATATCCTATTGAACAGGGATCCGTATTTGAAAAATAGGAAGCGTAAATAGTCGATTGGTCAACCTTTATCTGCATACCCCACATCCACTCCGGATTGTTCACACTGTTAAAACCGGCTGCGAACAATTCTTGCGGCATCAGACCAAAGCCCTGTCTCGCCTCGTGTGCCATCTTGGCAGCCTCTTTATATTTTCCCATCGTCAGCAACACTTCCGCTTTGATTCCCTGAGCCACATTCAAATTAAAATGGCTGATATGTATCCTATCTTCCGTCAACAGCATCATCGCCGAATCAAGGTCGGTATTAATGCGAGTATACACCTCTTCCACCGTACTGCGGGCTTTTCCCTCACTGGTCGGATGCGTATATACGGGGATTCCCAATTGGGTGTTACGGCCTTCCGGTTTATAACGCTCCGCATACAACTGCACCAACTTGAAATAGCTGTGTGCACGAAATGCGTACGCCTGTCCTTTCAGATTATCGCGCTCCTTCTGCTCTCCCTTCATGGCATCCACATGCGCAAGCAAAAGATTCATATTGTCGATCGTACCGTAATAGTACATCCATACAAATTTATTATCTTCATCATTCGCACTTCTGTGTGCCAACCAGGAATACCACGATTCATAATTGTTCCAGTAACCATCTCCCGTGTAATAATCCTCTCCCAGCATATCGGTCATGATATCCACCGCCTTCTGCCCGTATTGTGCATGAGACTCATAACTGATATAAGTGCGGCGCAACGTACCGTTCAGCAGCATCATACCTCCCTCCGTCGAAGTAAGCAATATATCATCCGTATATTTATTCGACGGTTCTCGATCCAAAAAATCACTGTTGCAGGATGTAAACACCAACATCCAAACCAACGGCAATATATATAGTATCTTCATAATTGTCTATTTTAGAAATTAATATTCAAACCAACAGAAACCACTCGGTTCGGCACGTAGGTATTATCGCTCACTCCGGAGAACGCCTGGGTCGGGTCCATTCCTTTCAATTTTGTAAAAGTCACCAGATTGTCCCCGCTCACAAACACCTTGACGGACGACATTCCCACACGGCTACTCCACTCCGCAGGAAGCGTATAGGAAAGATTGATGTTACGCAACGACAGGTAAGAAGCATCCTTCAAGAAGCGATTGCTGGATCTTGAAATATACCGATTACCCTTTTCAATTCTTGGCACATCGGTCACATCACCCGGATTTCTCCAACGTTTCAATATATCCTTATGCCATGCATGTCCCAAGCTGCCGGCATGCATCAAACGCTGGTAATTGCTGTCATACATCTTGCCTCCGACAGAATAGGAGAAAAATACCGACAGGTTCAACCCCTTCCACGAAAAATTATTGGTAAAACCGCCATATACTTTAGGGATAGCAGAACCTACATACTGTTTACTCTTCGGATCTTTGGACGCCAACGAATAATCATTTGTCTTTTCCCAGGCATCACCGTTTTTATACCACCACAATTCATCTCCGTTTTCAGCATCCACCCCTGCCCATTTCATCAACCAGAAATCATAGATAGAACCGCCTTCCACCCATTTTTTCGTACTGACCCAAACCTCATCTTGCGTCAGCTTCGTCAGTTTATTCTTATAGTGGGTCAAATTTAAATCCAACGTCCACTTGAATGCCCTTTCCTTTAGAATATCAAAAGACAATTGCAGCTCTATTCCCTTATTGTCCATCGATGCGGCATTCTGCATGATGGAAGGCAACCCAGTGGAATAAGGGACAGGAACAGCATACAGCATATCTTCCCCCTTACGGATAAAATAGTCCACCTCACCACGGATGCGGTTCAGGAAACCGAATTCAAGGCCGACATTGAAATTGGTATTTTTCTCCCAATGCAAATCCCTATTGCCTGTTGTGGAGTGAATGACGCCTCCAAAATCATGATTGGGATATGGCTCGAAGAAATTCTGCCATGCATAGTAATAGGGATTTTCATTTTCATCAAGGATATTATCATTCCCTTGCACTCCGTACGACACTTTCAACTTCAAGTTGTCCATCCATTTGGCATTTTTCATAAAGGCTTCCTGCGAAATTCTCCAGGATGCACCCACCGACCAGAAGTCACCCCAACGGCTGTCTTTATAGAAACGCGAACTACCGTCCCGGCGATAAGAACCTGATATATAGTAGCGATTGGCATAATCATACCCCACCTGCCCGAACCAACCTTCTATCGCATGCTCATCGGTCTGGCTACTGCCATCCTCCAACTGCGCACCAAATACCAAATCATTCGACATCTCCAATGGGAAACCGGTACGCTGTGCAAAAACACTCTTCTCTACATACCGATAACTTTCATGTCCCACCATTGCAGATACATTATGCAGTCCGAGCTCTTTATTAAAATTCAATATCTGGTTGAATGTAAGCGATTCTATCCTCAAAGCCTCCACGCTGCCTCGTCCTCCGACATTGGCTGCATCACCGAACTTATTGTTATACATTTTGGTATAACGGCGATTCAATATATCCGCACTACCGCTCACTTTGAAAGTAAAGTTGCGCAAGAACTTCGTACCGGCAGTGACGTTGATATTGAAATTATCGGTCTGATTCCAGACTGCATCATGAATCAATGTCGCCAGATTGTTGGTCCGTCCGTTGAAAGGGCGTTTCTCTCCATAATCAAAAACCTTGTTTCCCTCACTGTCCAATATATAATTACCTTGCTCGTCGCGCTTGTAAATCGGGAATATCGGAGCAATCATACGGGAATAAAAGAACGGGTTGATGGCATATGTTCCCTCTGCCTGCATCATCTGATTGCTCTTGTCATTGGTATACCCCATATTTCCCTCCAGATTGAACCAGTCGGTAAACTGACTGTTAATATTCGCTCTTGCCGTGAAACGCTGATAGTCCGTACGGGTCATAATCCCCTCCTCGTCCAGCCAGCCAAGCGAAAGATAATAGGTGGTCTTGTCCGAGCCTCCGCTCATGGAAAGCATATAATCCTGCTTCAACCCGGTACGGAACAGTGCATCGCCCCAATTGTCATGATAGAGCAACCGGGCGGAAGCATCCACCTTACCATCCGCTCCTATCAGTTTATCGGCGGGAATGTTATAATTGTTATAGCCGCCGAGCTGCTTGTTGATAAGATTGGCTGCAGCATATTCGGAAGCCTTTTCCATGGATTGTCCTGTCCCCACCAACGCATTTCTGTATGCTTCCCAGGAAGTCTCGTAATAATCCTTTATTCCGATTCTGGAATATTCGGGAATTGCACGGGATGAAAATCCCCAGACAGCCTTGACGCTCAGCGTCGACTTCTCGGCATTTCCCTTTTTGGTCTGTATCATAATGACACCATTGGCTCCACGCGCACCGTACAAGGCAGCCGAAGCCGCATCCTTCAACACTGAAATCGATTCTATATCATCCGGATTGATGGAACTGATATCCCCGTCAAAAACAACTCCGTTCAACACATACAAAGGAGCAGAAGAGGATGACAGCGAACCGATACCACGGATACGGACTGTAGCTCCCGAGCCCGGCTGACCGGTGCCGCCCATCACCTGCAAACCCGGCGATGTGCCTTCCAATGCTTTGGTGACAGACACGACATTCATTTTTTCCAACTGTTCGTTCTTTATCACCTCTGCAGCACCTGTAAAGCTCGATTTTTTGGCAGTTCCATAGGCCACTACCATCACCTCATCCAATTTCTCGTTGGCAGACTTCAACCGAATCGTCAGATTCGCTTTGATTCCCACTTCCTGTGTTTCCATTCCTATAAACGAAACTATTAATTCGGTAGCAGATTCCGGCACTTTCAGCGTAAAATGCCCATGTGCATCAGAAACCACCCCGATAGATGTACCCTTGACCAATACCGTAGCACCGGCTATCGGTTCATCATTTTCTGCAGACAGGATACGTCCTGAAACATTTTTCGTCTGCGCACTCAGCATGCATACCCCCATCCAAAGGAATGCAAGTAACAGATACAATCGTTTTCTCATAAAAATAGGTTTAGGTCTAAAAATAGTTAATAACAAATACAAATGCCTGTCCATATTCAGAATGCATTTGCGCCGAGCCGTCAAACCCGGGGAAGCACGCTCAGTTTTATCGTACGCTTTACATGAGCATATTCTCCATCTCATCTAGGAACCTGCAGTAAACATATCAAACTTTTTTGACATTCCAAAAAAAATGCAAAAAAAAAACTTAACAGACCATTAATATTTTCTTAACATACAGTAAAACACCTATATTTTTCGCCCTAAAATTAAAAATCGGCTTTTTGCATACCAGGGCAACCGCACCAAAATTTCTATTAAAATATGTTTTGTGGCATAAATCATTAAAATATTTCAAAAAAAGTTGTGTAATTGGGGAATAAAGGTAA
>NZ_CFKYFN010000061.1:0-24018 GCF_985060555.1 Odoribacter sp.
AAACCATCCTTTGTTATTTATTTTATTGTACCCCGGGGGCTGGGGAATTTGGGAAAAACTTCCCAAATTTGCCCCCGTCCCCGTGATCGTTAATAAAGCATAATTTTCACCGGTTGGTTCATAAATAAGTAAGGAACAAAAGGTTGTTTATCCGATTTATTGCATTACCTTTGTGGACAGTTAGAGTTTATGAATCGTTATCGTCAAAGTTCTTCTTCAAAATAAGTAAGTCTCTTCTTTAATTATCCTGCTCTCTAATTAGTATTAATTTTATTTTAATTTCAAATGAACATTTACATTTCAGGTTTAAGCTATGGCACGACCGATGCAGACTTAAACGAATTATTTTCAGAGTATGGAGAAATTTCTTCTGCAAAAATTATTTCGGACAGAGAAACCGGAAGATCCAGAGGATTCGGATTTGTCGAGATGACTAACGATACAGAAGGACAAAAAGCGATCGATGAATTGAATGGTGCAGAATATGACCATAAAGTGATTGCGGTAAGTATTGCACGTCCTCGCACTGAAAGACAGTCTAACGGTGGATATCGTGACAGAAACAGTAATTCCAGGCGATATTGATCAGGTGATCAGATAAGGGGTTGGCTGAAAAATCAACTATTCGGCTTTCCAGCTAACCTCTTCTATAAGTTTTATTTCGGGTGTCTTATAACACTCAACAATGAAGTTCGATTTATTCTTTCTTTTCGATGTGAGATCAGGAGTTTTCAGTCCTGAAGTGTTCCGTTTCTGAAACAGATTTATTAAACTTTTTTGTTCTTTTTCCTTTGAGAAATGAGTGTTGAAAGTTTAACTAGTTATTCAATAAGGCTGATCGTTTGTTAAAACGTTTTTTCCCAGCCTATTTATTCGGATGACCTTTCTGCCCCATTAAAACATATTAATGTTACCCCGGCATTTCTGTTGTATGTTCTATATAGATCCGATACAGCAGAGAAAATTAAATAGTGAAAATAAATGCTGTTTTGACGTACAGCAAAATAATAATATATGACATTTAAAGAATTAAATATAATCCAGCCGATTTTAAAGGCTATTGAGGAAAAAGGATATAACAGGCCGACACCGATTCAGCAGCAAGCAATCCCTGTAGCCTTGTCCCGAAAAGATATATTGGGATGTGCACAGACAGGAACCGGAAAAACGGCTTCGTTCGCTATTCCTATCATCCAGCTTTTACAGGCAGATCCGATTATAACGAAACGCAAGGGAGTCAAAGCTTTGATCCTGACGCCGACCCGCGAACTGGCCTTACAAATCAGTGAATGTTTAGACGAGTATGCCAGGTATACCCCGGTTCGTCATGGTGTGATGTTTGGAGGAGTAAACCAACGTCCGCAGGTTACTATGTTGCAAAAAGGTATCGATATTCTGGTTGCGACTCCGGGGCGTTTGCTCGACTTGATGAGTCAGGGGTTTCTCAGCCTGGATCAGGTGAAATATTTCGTGCTCGACGAAGCGGACCGTATGCTCGATATGGGGTTTATTCACGATATTAATCGGATATTACCGAAGCTTCCGAAAGAAAAACAGACCTTGTTTTTTTCGGCGACGATGCCCGATTCGATTGTTACGCTGGCTTCTGCTTTATTGAAAAATCCTGTGAAAATCACCATTACTCCTGAATCTCCGACTGTCGATGCTATCGAACAGTTCGTTTATTTCGTCGAGAAAGCCGAGAAAGGACGTTTATTGATATCCCTTTTACGGAAAGCTGAAAATCAATCGGTATTGGTTTTCTCCCGTACGAAACATAATGCCGACCGGATTGTCCGGGTATTGGGCAAAGCCGGAATCGGAAGTCAGGCTATTCACGGAAACAAGAGTCAAGCTGCCCGTCAGTCGGCTTTAGGAAATTTTAAATCAGGAAAGACCCGGGTGATGGTGGCTACCGATATTGCGGCCCGGGGTATCGATATCAATGAGTTGCCGTTAGTGATCAATTATGATCTGCCTGATGTCCCTGAAACTTATGTACATCGCATCGGACGGACCGGAAGGGCTGGGAATGCAGGAACGGCCTTTACATTTTGTTCTCAGGAAGAACGAAAACTAGTAGATAATATCCAGAAATTGACCGGAAAAAAACTCTGCAGGGCTGAAGTTTCGGCCTGAGTAGATGGAAAATTCCTGGGATTTAGTTTTTCTATTCCGATTTCGGTTGCTGTGTCGTCAGACCGGTTCGTCTGGACCGCTCCGTTAAGGCTTTTGTCGATTTCATCGGTTTTTCTCCTGCCCGGTGGAACTCCTTGCTGCGCAAAAACTTTACGTTACGTTTCTCTCAGACACTATCGCTCGGTCGTTCAGAAAAAGCATGATGATACTCGGCAGAACTCCGATGGTCTTCAAACACGAACACCGGAGACGAATAGGTGTCGGAATAATCTTACGATTCGATTAGGTGATAAATTTTATTTTTTATTTATAAACAATTCATACAGTTAAATGGCAAGACCACAGACATTCAGTAAGAAAGAAAACGAGAAGAAAAAACAAGCCCGGAGATTAGAAAAACAAAACCGGAAAGAAGAAAGAAAACTATCCGGTAATACGAATAGTTTTGAAGATATGATAGCCTATGTCGATGAAAATGGCCGGATTACTTCGACACCTCCGGAAACGAATCATAAAAAGGAAGAGATAAACCATGAAGAAATTGTGATCTCGACTCCCAGACAAGAATCTCCTGAGGTCCGTAAAGGGCGGGTAGAGTATTTTAATGTTTCGAAGGGGTATGGTTTTATTAAGGATCTGTCAGGAACTGAAAAATATTTTTTTCATGTGAGCAACGCTCTTTCCGAACTTGTAGAAAATGCCATCGTTATTTTCGACTTGGAGCGTGGTAAAAGAGGTATGAATGCCATTAATATTTGTATCTCGGAACGAACAGCCGATTAAGTTCGATTTTGTCAGGAATACTTGCGTTGCAACCGGGGTATCGGATTAGCAGGTGCAGCCTGTAAATTGGACATAGGGTGGCTTCGAAGCTGATTATTAGCGAAACTAGGTCCGGAATTAATTATTCAACTCTGAACCGAAAGTTTACCGATTAAAAAGGGGGGGGATGCTGGTCAAGGGACCTGAAAGGATGAAGCTGATCAGAGTCGAAGTGAGTATAAACCAGTTTGATTTAGGCTTTGAAAGTGAAGAAACTTTCCGTTTGTCGAGGCTTGCTTCGTGCCTGTAGGGAGGGCCTTTGGCTCTGCTTTGAAAAAACACTGTTGTCTGAGTCTGATTTTTCAGCAAAAAACGTTAAACAGAAAATCCCAAAGATTTAGTCTCGACTGAATCGGAAATATTCTCCATAATTATGAGGAAATTCTCCACTTCTAAAGTCTGGATTTCATTTTGTTTTTATGAACTTTCGACTATTTATCCTACATTTGCAGGCATAGGGGGAGTGCCTCGTTTTGTTTACGGCCCTTTCCGGGGGGGGCTGGCACTTTTATAACTTGAAATCTCTGTAGCTAAAAAAAGTTTAATCTGAAATAAACGATGGATAGAGATACACTTATATTTATAGCATTTTGTGTGTTCATACTCTTATTGGGGGTACGGTTTTGGCAGCAGCTCAGGGAGCGGACGGAAAGAACGGAGGCAGATCGGAGTATTGCAGATGAAGCGGTCCCCTTGCCGGCGAAAAGCCGGAGGCGTTACTTTATTCTGATTCAGGTGATTGTGTTAGGAGGTTTACTGATTTATATGCTTTCCTGGTTAATCCGTGATTTTAAGGGAGCTGAGCCGGTACTGAATGCTGGGTTTATTTTACGTTGTTTGATTTTTGTATTCACTATTTATATATTCATTTCCCGGGGACGTGATTTACTCAGGCAGCGTGTTAAAGGGAATAAGAAGAAATAAGAAGGTGTAAATATCAGGGTCGACGGATAGCCTGATATTTTTTTTGCAAAACCTTAAACGGAGGGTTAACTTTTTTTAAGGCTAGGAATTTAACATTTGAACTTAGATTGACTAATTTTGGAGTACTCAAAATTTTAACATTTGACAAAAATAGAGATTCGATAGAAATGTGGGCTTGAAAGTAACACATTTTTTTCTGGTTCGTAATAGAATTTTATAAGATATAACAACTTTAAATTTGAATCTATGGATACTGTTGATATCAAAGCATTGAATGAACGCATACAGCAGGAAAGCTCTTTTGTGGACATGATCAACATGGAGATGAACAAAGTCATCGTTGGTCAGAAACATTTGGTTGAAGGACTTCTGATCGGGATGCTTTCCAACGGGCACATTTTATTGGAAGGTGTTCCCGGCCTGGCAAAAACCTTGGCCATCAATACGCTGGCAACTACGATTGATGCGAAATTCAGTCGTATTCAGTTTACCCCCGATCTTTTGCCTGCCGATGTGATCGGTACGATGATTTATTCTCAGAAGAGAGAAGAGTTTGTGGTAAAACAAGGACCGATTTTTGCGAACTTCATTCTGGCGGATGAAATCAACCGTGCTCCGGCAAAAGTACAGTCTGCTTTATTGGAAGCGATGCAGGAACGTCAGGTGACGATCGGAGATATGACCTATCGTTTGCCCGAGCCTTTCCTGGTTATGGCCACCCAGAATCCGATCGAACAGGAAGGTACCTATCCGTTACCTGAAGCCCAGGTCGACCGTTTTATGCTGAAAGTAGTGATCGATTACCCCAAAAAAGAAGAAGAAAAGCTGATCGTTCGTCAGAATATGGAGAAAGCCTTCCCTAAGGCATCTACTATTCTGAAACCCGAAGATATCATTCGTGCCCGTGAAGTAGTGAAGGATGTATACATGGATGAGAAAATTGAAAAATACATCATCGATATTGTTTTTGCCACCCGTTTTCCGCAGGAAGCCGGGCTCGACAAGTTTGTCAGCATGATCGCTTACGGAGGTTCGCCGCGTGCCAGCATCAGTTTGGCCAAGGCTGCCAAAGCGTACGCTTTCATCAAACGTCGTGGTTATGTCATCCCCGAAGATGTACGGGCGGTATGTCATGATGTTTTGCGTCACCGTATCGGCCTGACTTATGAGGCTGAAGCCAATAACATTACCAGTGAGGATATTATCAACGAGATCCTGAATGCCGTAGAGGTTCCATAGTCGGAAGGTCGTTTTTAACCTTTTACTTTTAACCTTTTACTTTTAGATATGGAAACTTCTGAATTGTTAAAGCGGGTCCGGAAGATAGAGATTAAAACCCGGGGCTTGTCCAAAAATATTTTTGCCGGCGAATATCATTCTGCCTTTAAGGGGAGAGGTATGACTTTCAGTGAGGTAAGAGAATATCAGTACGGCGACGATATCCGGAATATCGACTGGAATGTGACTGCCCGCCACAACCGTCCTTATGTGAAGATCTTCGAGGAAGAACGGGAGTTGACGGTCATGTTGATGATCGATGTAAGTGCCTCCCGTAATTTCGGGACTATTTCGAAACTGAAGAAAAACCAGATTACCGAAATTGCTGCAGTGCTTGCTTTTTCTGCAATCCAGAATAACGATAAGATCGGGGTGATTTTCTTCTCGGATAAGATCGAGAAATTTATTCCTCCGAAGAAGGGAAGAACACATATCTTGCATATTATTCGCGAACTGATCGATTTCTATCCGGAAGATAAACAGACCGATATCGAACAGGCATTGGAATATATGACCAATTCGATCAAGAAACGGTGTACCTGTTTTGTTATTTCCGATTTTATCGACGAGCACGATTTTGCCCATGCTTTGGCTATCGCTAACCGGAAACACGATGTTGTCGCCCTGAGGGTATACGACCTCCGGGAAAATCAATTGCCTCCGGTCGGGATGATGTACCTGAGGGATGCCGAAACCGGAGAACAGATGTGGGTGGATACTTCCGATAAAAAGCTGAGGGAAGCGTATGAAAAATATGCTTTTGTCCGCGAAAAGGAACTGGATGCAATCTTCAAACGTTCGGGAGTCGATGTCGCTAATATCCGTTCCGACGAAGACTACGTCAGGGCTTTAATCACTTTGTTTAAGAAAAGGGCTTAATTATTATGGATTTTGATCAAAGATCGTAACTATGAGGAGTGTTTTGAAACAAATATTATTATATCTGTGCTTGTTTTTAGGGGTGGCGACCCTGAAAGCTCAGCATGTAGAATATGGGGTGGCGCTTGACACCAATTATATGATGATTGGAGATCAACAACATCTTACTTTTAAAGCGAAGGTAGACCCGGGAGTCCGGATTGTGTTCCCTCGGTTACAGGATACGGTTGTCCATGGATTGGAGATTATCTCCGGTCCTGTACGGGATTCTGTAAAAGAAAAGGATGGAAGATGGCTTTTGGAGGAAAAATATGTCGTCACTGCTTTCGATACAGGAGTATATGTTGTGCCTCCTCAGCCCATTACGATCGAAAGTCAGGAATATAATAATATTGTTCGGACCGATCCCGTAGGATTGGTGGTGAATACTTTCCAGGTAGATCCGCAAAAGGGGAATTACGATATCGTTATGCCTTATGCCGCACCCTGGACTTTTGCCGAGATTTTGCCTTATCTGTTGTGGGTTTTGTTAGGGATTGCCCTTATTCTGATCTTCTGGCTGTATTGGGACCGGAGGCGGAAGAACAAACCCTTGTTTACGCCGAAGAAAGAAGAGATTCCGCCTTATGTCATGGCTATCCGTTCCTTGGATGAAATCAAGGGCAATAAGCTTTGGCAGGCCGGAAAAGAAAAGGAATATTATACCCGATTGACGGATACCGTACGCCAATACCTTGACGGAGAGTTCGCTATACCTGCCATGGAACAGACCTCCTCCGAAACAATGCAGGCCTTGGTAAATTGTAAAGAGGTAGAAGCCAAAGAACGGGAGAGAATAGCAGAGATGTTGACGACGGCCGATTATGTGAAATTCGCTAAGTTTACTCCCTTGCAGGATGAAAATTCCCGTTATCTGGATGCCGCTTACGAATTTGTCAATAACACTCACCAACGGGTAGAGGCTGAAATTGCTCAGCAGCAGAAACAGGAAGAAGAAAGAAAACGTCAGGAAGAAGAACAACAGCGAAAAGAAGCTGAAAAAAGCGAAACTCCCGAAGACGTAAAAGATAAATGAGGCGATCAGGCACTTTGAAAAGAGTGTATGAGTTAATTTGTAAACTGAAATAAAATGTTTGGATTCGAATTTGCAAACCCGAAATATTTCCTGTTATTGATACTTTTAGTACCAATGATCGTCTGGTATATCCTGAAGGAAAAAAAGTCGCATGCTGATTTACAGTTTTCTTCATTACAGGCGTTTAAGGGGATCAAACATTCCGGCCGGATCTGGTGGCGGCATGTTTTGTTCGTATTGGAATTGCTTGCCATTATCTTATTGGTGACGGCCTTGGCTCGTCCGCAGTCCAGTAATAGCTGGCAAACTTATACCAGTGAAGGTATCGATATCGCACTGGCTCTGGACGTTTCCACGAGTATGCTGGCCCGTGACTTTACGCCCGACCGTTTAGAGGCGGCTAAAGAGGTGGCTACGAAATTTATCCTCGAACGTCCTCAGGATAAAATCGGATTGGTGGTTTTTGCCGGCGAGAGCTTTACTCAGTGTCCGTTGACTACCGATCAGGCTGTATTGGTCAATCTACTCCGGGAGGTGAAAAGCGGTATGATCCAGGATGGAACGGCGATCGGTCTGGGTTTGGCTAATGCGGTCAACCGGTTGAAAGATAGCCCCGGTAAATCGAAAGTGGTGATTTTGTTGACAGACGGTATCAATAATCAGGGAGCGATAGCACCTGTCACGGCTGCCGAATTAGCTAAAGCTTTCGGTATCCGGGTATATACGATCGGAGTCGGAACCTATGGCGAAGCTCCTTATCCTGTTCCCACTCCCTTCGGCGTGCAATTGCAGAATATGCCTGTGGAAATCGACGAAGGGGTATTACAACAGATTGCTAACGTGACCGGCGGTAAATATTTCCGGGCGACGGATAACGATAAATTACAGCAGATCTATTCCGAGATCGATCAGTTGGAGAAAAGTAAGATAGAAGTGAAACATTTCAGTAAAAAGAATGAACAGTATTTTATTTTCGGTTTGCTGGGTATGTGTTTACTGATTGCACAGGCAGTTCTGAAGTATACTCTTTTAAGGAAAATACCGTAAAATTATTTGGCTATGTTTAGATTTGCACATCCTGAATTATTATATCTCTTGATTGTTATCCCACTGTTGATTGTTTTTTATGTGGTGATGATCCGACGAAAAAAGAAGGCGATAGCAGAATTCGGTAATCCGGAATTACTCGGGCCTTTGATGCCTCTTTTATCGTTCAAGCGGGGCACGTGGAAGTTCGTTATGCTGATGCTGGCCTTATTGTTTGTCATTGTCGGAGTGGCAGGCCCTCAGTTCGGTTCGAAACTGCAGCAGGTGAAGAAAAAAGGTGTAGAGTTGATGATCGCTCTCGACGTTTCCAATTCGATGATGGCACAGGATATCAAACCCAGTCGTTTGGAAAAAGCTAAGATGGCCATTTCCCGGATGGTAGAGAAATTATCGAACGATAAGATCGGTTTGATTGTATTTGCGGGGGATGCTTATGTGCAATTACCTATTACTACCGATTATTCTTCGGCCAAGCTTTTCCTGTCGAATATCAGTACGGATATCGTACCGGTACAGGGGACGGCTATCGGGAGTGCGATCGATCTGGCCGCCCGGTCGTTTACACCGGAAACCGAGACGTCCAAAGCGATTATTGTCATCACGGACGGAGAAAACCATCAGGATGATGCGGTTGCGGCTGCTAAGCAAGCCCATGAAAAAGGAATCGTAATCCATACCATAGGGATGGGATTGGAACAGGGTGCTCCGATCCCGGAGAAAGGAAAACCCGGACAATTTATGCAGGACGCACAGGGGAATGTAGTCATCTCCAAACTGGACGAACAAACTTTGCAGGATATAGCTAAAGCCGGAGAGGGGCTGTATATCCGGGCCAGCAATACCGAAGTCGGACTTAACCGGCTCCTGGACGAAGTCAATCGTATGGAGAAAAGCTTGCTTGAAGAGCGGGTATATAGTGATTATGCCGAGAAGTACCAGTACTTCCTGTTGGTGGGGTTGTTTTTCATCTTTGTGGAGTTTATGATTCTGGGCAGAAAGAATAAACATTTTATGAAGATCAATCTTTTCAAACGCTAAAAGAAAAGACAGAGAATCGGATTGACGATAATAATGTACGAAAAATGATGAATGTTATGGTAAAGTCTATGATAATAACGGTGGTGACCTTGTTGGCTGCATGGCCCGCTATTGCTCAGCAAGAACGGAAATTTATCCGGGAAGGAAACGAATTATTCGAAAAACAGGATTTCGAAAAGGCTGAGGTGGAATATCGTAAAGCTGCCGATAAAAAGGCAAATTCATTTGAAGCGGCTTTTAATATGGCCGATGCTTTATATAAGCAGAAAAAGTACGATGAAGCTCTGGAACAGTTTTCTGCTTTGGCAAAACAAGAAACCGATAAAGAACGGTTGGGCGAAATTTATCATAATATCGGGAATACTTTGTTAGCGATGGAGAAAACCGACGAGAGCATCGAAGCGTATAAAAACTCATTAAGGAATCGTCCGGCTTCTGAACAAACGAAATATAACCTGGAATTTGCACGCCATAAACAACAACAGGATCAACAGAATCAGGATCAGAACAAGGATCAGAATAAAGATCAAAACAAAGATCAGAACAAGGATAATCAAGACCAAAATAAGGACCAAAACCAGGATCAGCAAGATCAGAATAAAGATCAACAGGATCAGAATAAAGACCGGCAAGATCAGAACAAAGACCAACAAAATAAGGATCAGCAAGATCAGAACAAAGACCAGCAAAATAAAGACCGTCAAGATCAGAATAAAGACCAGCAGAATAAAAATGATCAGAATAAAGACCAGCAACAACAACACCCTCAGCAACAGCAGGGTAAGATTTCTAAGGAGGATGCGGAACGTTTGTTAGAGGCTTTGCAGAACGATGAAAAGAATGTTCAGGAAAAAGTGCAGAAACAAAAAGCACAGGAACAGAAAGCAAAGAAAATGAAAATCGAAAAAGATTGGTAATTTTGCGGCTTAAATAAATATGGCAATGAGACAAATCGGATTAATCATATTGTTATTTTTCACTTCACTGGCTTACGCCCAAAATGTAGAATTCAAGGCTTCTGCTCCTTCTGTAGTTGCCGTCGGTGAGCAGTTTAAGTTGGAATATACCCTGAATAAAGAAGGGGACAATCTTAAAGTGCCTACCCTGGAAGGATTCGACCTGCTGATGGGACCTTCCGTAGGACAATCTTTTTATTCATCGAATATCAATGGGAAAATGACGCAGAATGTCACTTTCTCCTATACCTATATTTTGGAAGGAACTAAAAAAGGTACTTTTCAGATTCCCGGAGCGACAGTGATTATCGATGGAAAAGAATATACATCCAATGCTCTGAAAATAGAGGTCGTCGAAGGTAGTCGTAATTCAAACGGTAATCAGGCGGCGACAAACCGGCCGGTGCAGCCGGATGCCAATGCTACAGTCAATGACAATAACCTGTTCGTTAAAGTCGAGGTCAGTCGGCGTAGCCTGTATATGGGAGAAAGTCTGATGGCTACGATTAAAGTGTATACAAAGGTCGATCTGGTCAATCTGGGCAGAACTAAATTTCCGGATTTCAACGGATTTCTGGCCGAAGAAGTACCCACGCCGCAACGTATCGAATTGGTTCGGGAAGCGGTGGACGGGCAGATTTACAATGTCGGAACTATCCGGAAAGTATTGTTGTATCCGCAACATACCGGAGAGATTACGATCGAGCCTTTCGAGTTGGAATGTATTGTCCGTCAGCGTTTAGCTAACGGAGGCCGTAGTTTCTTCGACGAGTTTTTCGGTAATTACAAAGATGTCCGGGCGATGCGGAGAAGTAAACCGGTCACTATTCAGGTGAAAGAACTTCCTCAGCTTGGGAAACCTGCCGGTTTTGGCGGAACGGTAGGGAATGTAACGATGGCCACCTCCCTTTCGGCGGATACGGTGAATGCCAATGATGCGATCACTTATAAAGTGACTTTCCGCGGAACGGGCAACCTGAAGTTATTAAAAGCACCGACGATTAATTTCCCCCTGGATTTCGAAGTGTATGATCCGAAAGAATCCAGAGATCTGAATATTACGGAAAATGGCATGGCGGGTAGTGTTTCTTTTGAATACCTGATCATCCCCCGTTATTCCGGAGACTATAAGATTCCGGCCATTCGGTTTTCTTATTTCGATTCACAATCGAACACTTACAAGACCATTGCGGGGGCTGAATACAATATCCATGTCAGAAAAGGAGCCGATAAAGGGCAGGTGGAAACTTCGACCGGTAATCAGGTGAAGTCGTTCAAGAAAGAAGATGTCCGTAAAGTGGGTGAAGATATCCGTTACCTGAAAACGGAGGGATTGAACCTGAAGGCTGCCGGGGTACGTTTCTTCGGAACTACCTTATACTGGTTGGCTTTATTGATTCCGTTCGTACTGTTTATTGTCGGTGCAGTCTTGAATCGCCGGAGAATCAAAGCGAATGCTGATATAGTCCGGGTGAAGAATAAAGCGGCCAACAAGATGGCCCGCAAACGCCTCAAAGTGGCTGCCAGCGCGATGAAAAATCACAATGCAGAGCAATTCTACGATGAAGTATTGAAAGCCCTTTGGGGATATATGAGTTATAAACTGAATATCGACCGTGCCGAACTGAACCGGGATAATATCAGTGAAATTCTCCAGTCGAAAGGAGTAGAGGAAGACAGAATCAAGGAATTTATCGCTGTATTGGATACTTGTGAATATGCCCGTTATGCTCCCGGAAGTAATTCCGATCAGGAAATGGGGAAAGTATATACAGATAGTATTGATGTGATTACAAAGCTGGATAAAGCCATCCGGTGATTAAAGATTAGAAACTATGAAAAAGATATTGTTGATATTGCCGGTTTTACTGATAAGTTTGTGTGCCTTAGCCGCTATTGATCCGCAATCGGAGAAACAGGCAGAGGAATTTTACCGGGAGGGAAAATACAATGAAGCAGCTGAAATATACCGGAAATTGAGGGCCGGTGGCATGGAATCGGCTATCTTATATTATAATCTGGGTAATTGTTATTATAAACTGGGAGAGAATACGCAGGCCATATTGAATTATGAACGGGCCTTATTATTAGACCCCTCGGATGCTTCTGCCCGCTACAACCTGAAAATGGCCCAGCAAGCTATCGTAGACAAAATCGAAGTGTTGCCCGAATTGTTTCTGGTGAGGTGGTACAAAGGGTTTGTCGGTTATTTTTCCGCCGATCAGTGGGGATATATCTCGGTTACTCTCTTTATCCTCTTTTTGGTAATGGCAGCTTTATTTTTCTATTCTCCTTCGGTCGGTATCAAAAAGACTGGTTTTGTCGTGGGGATTATAGTCTTTTTCCTGACTGTCGGGACGATGTTTTTTGCTATGCAGCAGGATAAGAAAGTCACCGACAGAGAGTATGCGATTATTACAACTCCGAGTGTGACGGTAAAAGGTGCGCCGGATAATAGCGGTACGAGCCTGTTTTTGATTCACGAAGGGCTGAAAGTCCGTGTCGTAGGCCAATTGGGGGATTGGTACAATATCCGGATGGCAGACGGCAATGAAGGATGGGTAGCAAAAGGAGATCTGGAAAAGATCTGACCGGGAAAAATCAATAATTATTTTATTTTTGCAGACATATCCGGTTAGCGGACATCCTATTACTATTAAAATACACGAACGTTGAGTATATATAGAGACTTTGAGTTGTTCTTTAAAGAGAATTATTCCCGCTTTTACTTTTTCGCCTATCAGATGATCGGTGAAAGAGAAATATGCCGCGACATCGTGTCCGACTCATTCGAATCGATATGGAGCGTTATCTTGTCCGGAAATAAAGAACGGGAACTCAACTGGAGCAAGTACATGTATTCGCTCGTACGCAACAAATGTGTGGATTACATCCGCCACGAGACGGCTAAAGGGCGTTATGCCGATTTCTATCTGCACATGTTCGGCAATGAGGAAGAGGAGGAAACCGACGATGAGACTGAACGGCAAATCGAAATCATGTACCACATGCTGTCGGAGTTCACGCCACAAACCGCACGAATATTGGAATTGTGTTATTTTCAGAAAAAAACATATAACGAAGCGGCCGAGGAACTTCATATCAGCGCCAGTGCTGTGAAGAAGCATATTGTGGGTGCTCTGAAGGCTTTTAGAACACGCCTCAAAGAGCCGTAATCTTAAAAATGCTAAAAAATGAAATAAGGGGGGAACAGATACCATACCTTTATGTTTTTACATTAAAAAGAGAACAGTAATGAACGAACGGAACAGGCAAGAAGATAAATGGGAAAAGATAGTCGAGTTATGCGAAGAAGGACATTATCTATCCGAGGAAGAGTTGGAACAGTGGAGCAACGACCCTGAAGCACTCGATGTATGCAAAGAACTATTGCGTTGCAAAAACGCTGTGGCACGTAGGTTCGAGAAATGTGCTCCCAATTCCGAAGCTGAATGGGAACGGTTTCACGCACGGCAGAAAAATGCAGCTTCCTCCAAAAAGACGGCTCCTTCACGTCTCACGGCGAATCACCGTTTTCTATGGGGAATCACGACGGGCGTGGCGGCTTCGTTTCTGATTGTTTTTCTTTATACATGGTATAGGGGCTATCCTGTCCATGAAAATCCCTATATGGTATTTCAAGCGACCGAGAGTCAGCAGCAAGTGACACTTCAGACCAGTACGGGCAAACATATCGCTCTTACTAAAGTGCCCCTTAAAGAAGAGTTGCATGCCATCAGCACTTCCCTGGATAAGGCCGATTCCGCCGAACTTACTTATCATGATGTCCCGGTAAACACTCAAATTGCCATAGAGGAAAAGATAGAAATGCATGTACTTTCTGTTCCTCGGGGACAAAACTTCAAACTGGTGCTGCCCGATGGAACCAACGTATGGATGAATGCCGAAAGCCGTTTGACTTATCCGTCACGCTTCACAGGTAACGAACGGATTGTGCAGCTAAGTGGTGAAGCATACTTTCAGGTAACCAAAGACCACAGTCACCCGTTCGTCGTGCAAACCGACGGACTGCAAGCCAGGGTATTAGGCACGGAACTTAATGTACGTCATTATGTGAATGGTGAAGTCCATGTAACCCTTATCAATGGAAAAGTAGAAGTTTGTCATGAATCTGAGGACGGGGCCGTCTGCTTGAATCCCGGTGAAGAGGCCACTTGGACAGAAAACAGTAAATGGGTTATAAAAAATGTCGACTTGGATCCGTTTATCTATTGGAAAGAAGGCTATTTCTACTTCGACAATACGCCACTTTCTGCCGTTATGAAAGAATTGGGACGCTGGTATAATATCAACGTTATTTTTGAGAACAAAGAACTGATGGATTTAAAAATCCGCTACTTCTGTGTCCGTAACGAAACCTTGGAACGGGCCGTTACATTATTGAATCACATGAAGAAAATCAAGGTTTCCATTAGCGGAAATACGGTATATCTTCGGTAAGACACCGAAAGGCTTGTCTCTAAACAAAAGCAATCTCTTTTTCCTTGCTCCCTGAAACAGCAGTGTCAGAGACAGGAAAAAGAGATATTTTTTTAATCTTTATTAAAAAACACTTTAATAAGGGGTACCTTAAAAACGGGATATTACGATATATAATTGAAAACCTTTATTAATACTAATTATGAAAAAACTTTTAGGTGTCTTTGTTCTGATACAACTCACTGCATTGCTTTTTCCCAGCATAATCGTCGCGCAAAGCAATCAGAAAGAGATTGTATTGGAAATTGAGAAGAGAGAAAAACTCTCCCAAGTGTTTAAGCTTTTGGAGAAGGCTTCAAATTTTAAAATCATGTTCATCACAGAAGAGGTGAACCAATATGAGTTTCAGGGAACTGTCCGCACCAAGGACATTCATGAAGCCCTAAAACAAATCATAGGCAGCTATCCGCTGACCTACACCATCGATCGTCAGTTTATCACTGTCACTGCAAAAGGAAAAGACAAATCGGACTCTGCCACAAAAGAACCCATTAGACTGAAAGGAAAGGTGGTGGATGAAAACGGTCTGCCGCTACCGGGTGCGAACGTCATTATCCACGGCACCCATACGGGAACTGTGTCTGACCTCGATGGAGAGTTCAGTCTGAAAGTACAACCCAATGATGTGCTCAATTTCACCTTTATCGGCTACAAAACCGATCAGATTCCTATAAAAGGTAGGGATTACATCAAAGTGGAGATGGAACCAGAAAGCAAAAACTTGCAAGAAGTAACAGTAGTCGCTTTCGGAGAGCAGAAAAAAGAGAGCGTTGTCTCGTCCATCACTACTGTCCGCCCGGGTGATTTGAAAAGTGCCAGTTCCGATCTTACCACTAGTTTCGCCGGAAAGATTCCCGGTATGATTGCCTGGCAAACAGGCGGGCTTCCCGGAGCGCTCACCGAAGACGAAATGAATACCAAATTCTACATACGGGGTATCACCTCTTTCCAATCCAGCGCCAATTCCGATCCACTAATCTTGATTGACGGAGTAGAATCCTCCAAACTGGAACTCTCCCGCTTGGTCGTAGAAGACATCGAATCGTTCAGCGTACTGAAAGACGCGTCCGCTACCGCCATGTACGGTGCGCGTGGTGCAAATGGAGTGATTCTGGTGACCACTAAAAAAGGAGAAGAAGGCAGTGTGTATACCACAGCCCGATATGAAGTGGTAGTAAGCCGCCCGACAAAAGAAATCGATGTGGTAGACCCTATTACATACATGAAAATGTACAACCAGGCCATTATGGGACGTTCCAATGCAGGAGTACCCAAATATAGTGTCGAGTACATCAACCGTACCGCTTCCGGTAGATACCCGTCTTGGGTGTATCCCACAAACGACTGGTACAAACTTTTATTCAAAGACCAGAGCATTAACCATCGGGCAGGTGTAACCATCCGTGGCGGTTCCAAAGTGATTCAATACTATGCGTCGGTAAATTACAACTACGATCAGGGGATGTTGAAATCGGATAAGCTGAATGATTACGACTGCAATATCAGTAATCATCAGGTGGGTTTCCGTACGAATCTGAACATCAACCTGACTTCTGGTATCCGTTTGGTCATCAACTCGTCCACCAACATCGACAAGTATCATGGACCGGACAATAACCAGACTTCGGCTTATCAATACGCATTTAACGCATCGCCTGTCGATTTCGCTCCGATATATCCGGCGGACGCGACCTATAACTGGCCTCATATCCGTTTTGGTACGACTTCGGACGGAGCGGCCAACCCTTATATGGAAAACCAAAAAGGATACAAGGAACGGACACGCTATTCCACTACCAACAAAGCGGAATATATTCATAATCTCAGTTCTTTAGTAAGAGGTTTGGAGGCACGGCTGAGCGTTTCTTATGTTCAATCGGGTTACTATGATAACACCTTTACAACCACTCCATACAAATATTATCTAAAAAGCTACGATTTTGAAACGGGAGAACATACCCTAGCCGGAAAAGATAATGCTTTGGCTTCCAAGACTCTGCGAGCCGGAAGAGGAGGCAACACTACCGACACGCGTGTAACGTATGAGGGGCGTCTTTATCACACTGCCGCATGGGGTAACCATCAAACCTCTCTCACCGGTGTAGTCCAGGCATACGAACGTACTTTCACCCCGATCCAGTCTGTGCTGAACGGCATGCCACAGCGTAACCTGACCTATTCCGTAAGGGGCTCTTATGGATACAAAGACCGCTATTTCGGTGAGGTAAGTGTAGGATACAATGGTTCCGAACGTTTTGCCAAAGGCAACCGAATGGGAGTCTTTCCGGCATTCGGTGCCGCTTGGGTTGCATCGAACGAGAAGTGGATGCAGCGTACTTCCGACTGGCTTTCATTTCTGAAGTTCCGTTTTTCTTGGGGAAAAGTAGGTAATGACGGCATTATTTCTACGCCGCGCTATGTGTATTTGCAGGACATCGGATCTACAAGTTCGGGAACGACCAAAGATGTGGAAGCCTACAGAACAGGCGGTTTCAACCGTAGAATCATCAACTTTTACGGTGATGAGGATATCCAGTGGGAAATTGCCGAACAGGCCAATTTAGGTGTTGAGACTAAGCTGTTCAAAGGACTGTTGGAGATACAGGCTGACATTTATCAGGAATTCCGTCATAACATCCTCTCCAAACGTTATGTCATCCCGGCCAATGTGGGTATAGAGGTGGCACCGTTGGACAATATCGGTAAAACCCGCTCGCGAGGCATTGACCTCTCTGCTAAAATACAACATCAGTTCAGCAATGACTTTTGGGTGATTCTGAACGGAACACTTACTTATAATAAGGTGAAGTATGAAGAAATAGAGGAGGCTACCAACAAACCATCCTGGCAACGCATGAAAGGCAAAGAAATCAGTCAGGCGATTGGCTACATTGCCGAGGGACTGTTCCGCGACGAAGCCGAAATCGCCAACTCGCCCCGCCAGGACGGTGATGTGATGCCCGGCGATATCAAGTATCGCGACTTGAATGGTGATGGAAGCATTACAGTGGCCGATGCCACCTATATCGGCTATCCGGAAACGCCAAGATTGATATATGGCTTTAGCGGATTCATTAATTACAAGAGATTCGAATTCAGTTTCTCTTTCCAAGGCTCCGGCAAGCGCACGTTTTTTGTCAATCCCAGCGCCATCTCGCCCTTTGTTGGCAATCATGCCATGCTGACGGCTATCTATAACGATCACTGGTCAGAGGATAACATGGCCACCCGTCCGTTTTGGCCCCGTCTTTCTCCGCAGAATATCACGGCACACAATCCGCAAGAGAACTGGTACGCCGGAGCTGAAACCCGCAAAAGTACTTATTTTATGCGTGAATGCAGTTTCTTGCGTTGCACCTCCATCCAGTTGGCTTACAACATGCCGCGAAAGTTGTTGAATAAATGGAGAATGCAAAATATGAAGTTCTTTGTCAGCACCAACAACCCTTTTTGTTTCACCAATTTCAAACTGTGGGATGTTGAGTTGGGAGAGAACGGATTCAATTATCCTATTCAAAGAACTTATTCTTTAGGATTCAATATTAGTTTCTAAAACGTATGATGATGAAAATACAGCATATTATATTATCCGGTGTTTCGGTTCTTTTATTCTCTGTCATTAGTGGTTGCTCCAACTACTTGGATGTAGTGCCCGACAATGACATAGAGACCATCGAAACCACTTTTGAAAAGCGTGAAGGCGCTTACAGTTGGTTCAAGACCTGTTATTCAATGATTACCATGGATATTTCGGACATCATGACTTGTCCGGCCTATTGGGGTACCGATGAAGTGGTGGCCGACGATTATATACGTTTGAATAACCCCACTGTCATGCCAGGTATCATGATTGCCGACGGCCTGCAAATGGCTCAGTCTCCTTATGGCAATGTGTGGAAAAGCACCAAATTTTACGGAGGTATACGTTATTGCAACCTGTTTCTTGACCATATCGACGGGGTGTATAACATGCAACAGAAAGAAAAAGATTTGTGGAAAGCCGAAATACAAGCGTTGAAAGCACAGTATTATTTCGAACTGATGCGCCGCTACGGCCCCATCATTCTGGTGCCCGAGAACATTGATGCCGCCGCATCTATCGAAGTGATGCAACAACCCCGCCGTCCCATCGATGAGGTGGTGAAAGCTATTGTCGACCTATGCGATTTGGCCATTCCCAAACTTCCTTATTACAGGGAACAAGAACAAAACCACTACGCCTACTTCTCCAAAGAGGGAGCTGCGGCTCTGAAAGCCATGGCTTTGCTCTATGCCGCCTCACCGTTGTTTAACGGGAATAAAATGATGGCAGATATGAAGAATAAGCAGGGCGAACGACTATTCCCCGAATATGACCGAAATAAATGGAAAACCGCTGCCGAAGCTGCCGATGAAGCGTTGAAAATAGCTGAAGAAGGAGGTAAGGAACTCGTACAGGGCAGTACTGTATGGCCTACTTCTATGCTGAATACCATCCGGAATATTCAACAGTCGTGCCTCGACTATGACTATGCCAATAAGGAAGCGCTGCTCTGTGTGCGTCACCAGAGATTCACACCGCCTGTATTCTATCATTTCCGCGTTCCTGAAGAAGATCAGGACTATTACGATCAGTTTCGGATAGGTGGTTTTGGCGCCTCCATGAAGATGGTGGAAATGTTCTATACCGAACACGGTCTTCCTCTCTCGGAAGACAAGCAATGGGTTGCCTCCCGCTACGAAAAGAGCAGGGAAAATGATGAACGCTACCGGAATGTCGTCCCGTTGAACGAAGAGGTTCTGAGCCTGCATCTGCGTCGCGAACCCCGATTTTATGCAGATATCGCGGCCCATGGCACCTACTGGTATAAGAAAACTGTAGGTGGCGGTAACGAACCCCTCTACTGCAATTGTCTGCAAGGACAACGGATGGGAACTTCCTCCAAAAATTACGATATCCAGACTCCGCAGAACCTTACCGGTTACTATATCAAGAAGTTCGACAATGCGGATGTGGCGTTCAAAGACTACTACTCCAATAGTACTTCCGAGTCGGGCGATATTCTGCTTCGTTTGCCGGACTTGTTGTTGGCCTCAGCCGAAGCTTGGAACGAATATTTGGATAAACCGGACGACCGGGTGTATGCTCCATTGGACCGGGTACGTGTCCGCGCCGGCATCGACAAAGTGCGTGACGCTTGGAATAATTATGCGCGAAATCCCCAGAAAGTAACGACGCAAGCCGGTATGCGTGAAATCATCCGTCAGGAATGGAACATCGAGTTTGCGTTTGAGGGACGCCGTTTCTATAATCTGCGTCGCTGGATGACAGCCCACGAAGAGCTGAACACTCCTCTGTACGGCTGGAATATCTTGGGTGACACGGAGGAACGTTTCTTCAACAATTATACCAAGCCGATTGTGGTATGGAAGAAACGCAGCTTTACCGCTCCGCGCGATTATCTCTTCCCCATCGGAAGTGAAGAAGTAATGATTTCGGGATGTGTGCAGAATCCCGATTGGTAATTAGTATAGATTAAAAAATATAGAACCTATGAAGAAATTGATTTATCTGATTATGGCCGTTTGGGCATTCACCTCCTGTAATGATAGCGATGAGGCCTTTACGGTAGAAATATCGGCCGAAGGATTTCATTTCACTCCGATTATGGGTGGGGCCTTGTTACAATACACATTGCCGGACGACCCGGAAATCATAGCCATCAATGTACGCTATCAGGACGTATACGGAAATCCTATTCTGAAAACAGGAAGTAACTCAACCGACAAGCTGACTTTGACGGGATTCAATGAGTCGGTTAACAATATTCCCGCCCAAATTACTTTCTTGAGGCAAGATTATACAGAGTCTCAGCCTATTGACATACAGTTCGGCACGCTGGATTCCTCGCCTATTTGTTTTATCAATAATGCGGAAGTCCAATCCGGATGGAACGGTTGCACATTGAGTTTCGACAATCCGGAAGGCACAACAGGCATGGCCCACGTGTTCTATTTGGGGAGTAATCCTATCGACCAACAACCGGACACTATCCTGATTGAATCGTTCCCGCTGAGTGCCGGAGCAGATGTCAAACATTATACTCCGAAACAGAAAAGCGCCTTCCACACCATTATCGTACGGGTGGAGGACTATCGGGGATATATGGTGAAAGAAAGGGTATGGGAGAACATACAGGCTTTCAACACCGAACGTCTTGACCCCGCCTTGTTCGACATTTTCTATGCGAACTCCTGGGAAGTGCCGGAAGAGAAACTCGGACTCCAGTACCTGAAAGACGGCGATGTAAACGGTGCTACCTGGTTCGAGGAAAGAAACAGGCATTTCTATTACACTTTTATCTCGAAAGAGAACGGTGTGGGAGAAAACTCGGAACCGATGTATATCGATTTGAAGAAACTGCGTCCCATTTCGGAACTGCGTTTCTACGCCATGCGACACCTTGGTAGCAACTGCCCTCAAACTGCACCGGACAATACCCCTTACATCGGACCGCAGTACTTCAGTCGCTTCTTTGCCAACAAACTACCCTCCTCCGTCACCATTTATGGTTGCAGGGAGAATACGGATAGCCACAATTGGGATGCCCTGCAATGGGAGGAGCTGGCTTCTTTCGAAGATGATCCGGATGCTGACTACAGAGACCGCTGGACCTATCATGCGGCAACATGTAGCGGTACGTCCGGGAAACATAGTTGCACCTCTCTGCAAAAATTACAGGCTGTCGACCCGATTTATCGGGCCCTCTCCGTCGATATCACCAAACAAAGGGAAGGGTTCCGCTACCTGAAAATCAAATTCAACAGTGCGTTCAATCTGGAAAGCATCTACGAACGGGACGAAACGACGAACAAGATAAAGAAATATCTGACTTTACACGAATTGGAAGTATACGCTGATAAAGACTAAAGGAGGAACATGAACATGAAAAAATATATAGGATTATTATTCGCCATGTTGGTGATGGTATCTTGCGAATCGTTAGAAGATACCTATGAGGATTTTGCCGGTAACGGACCTGTCCGGTACTTGGGAAAATGTACGGACCTCACCATTCAACCGGGATGGAACCGTCTGCAAGTAAGATGGACGAACAGTCCGGACCCAGTCATCAGGCACATCAGGATAACCTGGTCGAAAGACGCTATGGTGAAAGAGGAATTAGTGGACCGGGAAACATCCGAGTACGACATCACGGACTTGGAAGACGGTAGCTATGAAGTGACGATATGTGCTGTCGATAAAAATGGGAACACTTCTCTGGAAAGCACCGACTACGGGCGTCCTTACACCGAAAACCACGAAATGGTGCAGGCTTTCACGCGTGTCATTTCCAGACACTTTTTCTTTCAAGATCGTCTGATACTCTTCTTTCTTGGCTGGGAAGACAATGTGAACGAGGCATACCTGACCTATACCAAAAAGGACGGAACCACCGGGCGGCTGGATTTGACCAAGAAGATTGTCAACAGCCTCTACTATATGGTACCGGAAGAGATAGACCTCTCTAAACCTGTGGAGTTTTACCGGAAAGGCTATATCAGCGGCTGCACCGATGAGATTGTATTCCAACCCATCGAATTGGAACACAACAAAATCTACAATGCCGACTTCAGACAAGACATGCTGCGGCAATATGGATACGAGTCTATTCCGGAAGAATGGGCCAACACGGTAGAGACACTGGAATTGGACCGCTCGTTCAGCAATTTCGCCGATTTGCTGAACTTCCCCAACCTGAAAACATTGGTTCTGGGTAAGCACCGTTACATTCTTGAAGAGATGGTGGACGACATCGAACGCAGCCAGAGCAAAGTGTATGACGTAAAAATGAGTAATTTCGTGCTCAAGACGCTGAAAGAGTTGAATGGGTTGACCATAGAGCGTTACAATCAGCACTATAAAGACTTGATGGCTTCACTCATTACCGAAATGGGAGAACCGGAACTGCCGGAATACGATTACCTCAACCTAAGCGGTCAGAAGTTTACATCTAACCCCGCAGATGAAGGCGGTGCCAATTCGCATTTGGAATACCTTACCGATAATGACCCATACAGCTGTTGGGAACCGTATGCCATGAAGGAGTCGACCACTTACGACCTCGATTTGGACTTGGGTTCTGAAAAAACACTCCGTGGGCTAAAATTGGTACAAACCTATTTCAGCAGTCTGAACGCAGAGAAGCGCGCCAAAGCTCCCAATACCGTCAAGATTTATGTCTCTACGGATGGGAATAGCTGGCAATACGCCACTTGGTTGGAAGAGTTGGAGATAGGAAACAGTACGGGTGAGACCAACATTATCCCGTTTGCCGGTGAGAAACAGGCACGCTATGTACGGGTAAGGGTCACTACGCCGCTTTATGTGCAGGCTTATGAGGTGACATTGGCCGAAATAGGACTCTATTAATCGTCGAAGGTATATCGTAAAAACTGTATTATCCTGAAAAAGTTTACTTTAAACTTAAATAGGGACATTCAGTAAATAGTATAAAATTAGCCAACTAATTCATAATTAAATTATTGCGAATTAGTTGGCTTTTTTGTATCTTTAGGTATTCCCCCGAAAACAAGGTTTGACGGCCCAAACGGGGGAAATATCCAAACTAAGATATGGCGAAGATACAAAATATTTCAGAAATTCACCCTACTTTGGGTTTTACAGAATTTGATATTCTGGAAAACTACCGCAAGAGTTTTCATGAGAGTGAGCCTGGCAGGCTTCATTCGTTGTTTCCGTTTGAATGTATGGCAAAAGCCGCAGGCCTGTCGGAGCGGCGCCTGGGCCGCAGGAACATATTCAGTCCTTGTGCAAAGATCGCCCTTATGGTGCTGAAGGCATACACCGGCTTCTCCGACAGGCAGCTGGTGGAACATCTGAACGGTAACATACATTACCAGATTTTCTGTGGAATCATGATCCCCCCGTCCCTTCCCATAACCAACTTCAAGATAGTCAGTGCTATCCGTAATGAGATAGCCTCCCGCCTTGACATTGATTCCTTCCAGGAGATCCTGGCTTCACACTGGAAACCTTATCTTGCAAACCTTCACGTCTGCATGACCGATGCCACATGTTATGAGAGCCACATTCGTTTTCCTACGGACATGAAACTCCTTTGGGAAAGCATCGAATGGCTCAACAGCCATATATGCCGGCATTGCATGGATCTGGGCATAAGACGTCCGCGCAACAAATACAGGAATGTGGCGGAATCCTATCTGTCCTGCTGCAAGAAAAGAAAGAGGAGAACTTCAAGGACAAGAATGCTTAAGCGCCGTATGATCAAGCTTCTTGAAAAGCTCCTCAGTCAAAGGGATGGGATCCATAGTGAGTACGGTGCTTTACTCCGGTAT